>CAYIOH010000005.1:0-23460 GCA_964364975.1 uncultured Bifidobacteriaceae bacterium | reverse complement strand
GTAACTGGCTGGAGAGCCGCATGTGCCGGCTGGGCGGAGAATTCGCCGGCATCCTGCGTGTGCATGTGCCCGCCGAACGCCGCGCCGCGTTGGAACAGGCGCTCGCCCGCCTCAACGACCTCAGCGTGGTCGTGCGGGCCGAGGCACCCACGCATGCGGCGGCGGAACCGGTGTTTGCTACGCTGGAAGTCATTGGCCCGGACCGTCCGGGCATTGTGCGGGAAATCTCCCACGCGCTGGCGGCCCAAGGTGCGAACGTGGAGGAGCTTTCGACCGAATGTTCCAGCGCGCCGATGTCCGGCGAACCGCTCTTCCAAGCGCGGGCCAAGCTGATGCTGCCCGCCGGCGTAACCGTCACCGCGTTGCGCCAATCCCTCGAACGCGCCGCGGCCGAAATCGGCGTGGAGTTCACGATTACACAAGTTTGAACCACGCGGGCGAATCCTACGCGAATATCTGCGCGGCCAATGCTCCAATGGCATCGCGCCAGCCAGGGGGCCGAGGGCAAGAGTGGCTGTCGCAAAGCCGCGTTACACGATTGTTACACGATAAAAACCCAACCAAGCCGGCGCTGCCTCCGTTTCCGGATAAGTGAGCGGACTCACGTCCGCTGCTACGGGAGGGCGGTTCCGCTGAAGGCTTACCGCTGAATCCGCGCCGAGCCGCCTTTGGCGAAGGCTTTCACCTGTTCCACCGTTGCCATCGTGGTGTCGCCCGGGAACGTCGTCAGCAACGCGCCGTGCGCCCAGCCGAGCTTCACGCATTGCTCCGGCGACTCGCCGTTCATCATGCCGTAGAACAGGCCCGACGCAAAACCATCGCCGCCACCCACGCGGTCATACACGTCCAGTTCGCACGTCGGCGTCGTATAAGTCTTGCCGTCCATCCAAGCCACGGCGCCCCAACGGTGCCGGTTCGTCGAATGCACCTCGCGCAGCGTTGTCGCCACGACCTTGACCTTCGGGTAGTCCGTGATCACCGCGTCCATCAGACCGATGAACACACTCGGGTCGAGTTTGTTCTTGGCATGCACGTCCGGCCCTTTCAGGCCAAGGCCATTCTGCAAATCCTCCTCGTTGCCCACCAGCACGTCCACGTGCTCGACGATGCGCTTCATCACCGAGAGCGCCTTGTCCTGGCCGCCCCAGATGTCCCAGAGCTTCTGCCGGAAGTTCAGGTCGAACGACGTCACCGCGCCCGCCGCTTTCGCCGCCTTCATGCCTTCGATGATCAGCTCGCCCGTGGTCTCCGACAGCGCCGCGAAGATGCCGCCGCTGTGAAACCAGCGCGTGCCCTGGCCGAAAATCTCCGCCCAGTTGAAGTCGCCCGGCTTGAGCAACGCACCAGCTTCGTTCGAGCGATTGTAGAACACCACCGGCGCGCGCACGCCGTAGCCTTGATCGCTGTACACCGTGGCATGGTTCGGGCCGCGCACGCCGTCGTGCTTGAAGACCTTGTAGAACGGTTTCACGCCCATCGCCTTCACGCGCTCGGCGATCAGGTCGCCGATGGGATACTCGACCTGCGCCGTGGCGATGCCGGTGTTCAGCCGGAAGCAGTCGGCGAGGTTGGCGGCGCAGTTGAACTCGCCGCCGCTCACGTGGATGCGGCAGTCGGTCGCCTTGCGAAAGGGGATGATGCCCGGATCGAGCCGGTGCACCAACGCGCCCAACGAGACAAAGTCCAGTCCACCCGCCGGTTTGATGTTCAGTCCGTAGTTCATAGTCAGTTCTGTTTGATGTCGTTCCAAATTTGTTCCCTCGCGTTCAATAGAGTTCCCGCGCATCCATGCCCAGTTAAGCTCGAAAGCTGTCGTCTGCGGCAGCGCACCGAGTGTGCGCAAGAAAGCGGCAGTGCTCAATACGATTCCACTGGACGTAGTGGCACAAGCCTCTGGCTTGTGATTGTCCCGCAACCCTCCGGGTTGCCGGCGCGGCCACCGAAGCCGCTCCGCCAAGCCAGAGGCTCGGCGGCACAACCGCAGGCTGGAGGCCCGCGCCACTATTGCCCCAGGAAGATGGGCTTGATATGCCGCTCGAAGAGATTGTGCGTCACGTTGCGGGCGATGATGGCGCGGTTCTGGCGGACCAAGCTGAGGTAGCGGTCGCCCAGCTTGGCAGCAATCTTGAAGCCCACGTGCAGCAACTGGCGCAAGCTCGGGTTGAAGCCCGCGCAGGTTGGTTCGTGGCGCAGCGCGGCGACAAATTCGGCAGAAGTCCATTTCGCAACTTCGGCAGCGCTCGGCAACTGTGCGCGGTCAATGTCAATCACCGTGGCATACGGCGCGCATAGTTCATCCGCGTGCGCGAGCGCCTCGGTGTAAATCGCCTTGGCCAGCGCCAGACCCGCACCGCCGCTTTCCGCCAGCCCGATGACCTCCTCCAGCCACGTCGTGCCGGCCGTCTTGACGTGCACGCCAGCGTTGTGCCGCTTCAGCGCGCGGTGGATGGCGGGATAAATCGAAAACTTGTCGCTGCCTGAATGGACGCTGAGCTTGAGATTCGCCGGCAGGCCATAGGTCGCGATGGCGAGCTGGATGACGCAAATGTCGTCGTTGAACTCCTGCTCGAACTTCGCCACGTCGCCCACGTAATCCACGCCTTTGTTGAACCGTCCGGTGAACTTGGGCGCGATCGTCTGGACCGGCACTTTCTCGTCAGCAAGCGCCGCGAGCATGACGAGCAACTCCAGCGGCGTTTGGGGCGTATCGGTTTCGTCCATCGAAACCTCGGTGATGAAGTTGCCTTCTCCCTTCTTCGCCGAGATGTGCCGGTAGAGTTGGGCGGCTTCCAGGACGGCGAAGAGGTATTTCGAGGCGATGCGCTCGACTTCTGCTCCCGTCGGATGCATGGGGCTTGCGTCGCCGGGCAAACGGACGTCGCGCGCCAATTCCGAATGCCGGCTGGCGAAGGCTTTGACGGCCTCGCCGGAGGCGGGCTTGCCGATGGCATCGGCCACATCAATCGTGAAAAAATCCGAATGCGGGATGAACCGATCCGCCGTTTCCAGCCGGATGTGGTCGGCGTCCACGTGCCAGGGCTTCTGCCAGGCCAGCGCCTGGACAGCAGCGGCGGCGGCGGCGCGTACGCCCGCTGGTTCTGATCCCACGATCAAGTGCTCGCGGTTGGACTTGTTCCAGACGGGAATCACCTCGACGCCACGCGCGGCGATCTGCAGGCAGGCGCGCAGTTGCGCCTCCGCCTCCTGCGCGAAGCGGTCACCGATGCCAACAGAGCATTTTTCAAGTTTCAACATAGCTTTTCCAAATCGAAGTGCGCCTCAACCTGCCGATGCCTCATCCGTTCATTGAGCATTCAGAAACCATGTCTCCTGATTTTGGCAATCCGAATCTCGCTTTGTCCCCACAACGAACGCAGTTCAGTTCCGCGCCGGTTGATACCAGAGCGATTCCCAATATCTCCGTTCCGTCGCGTAAACATCCACGCCAGATTCCGCGTTCGTGTCGTCCGCGAGGATGCCGTAGCGCTTCATTTCCCGAACCCAATCCTGGCGCGGGCGAAAGTCGGGCATGTCAAAGCGCTTCATTTGTTCGAGCCGTTCCTTGCCCGCGATGCAATGCGCCATAAGTTTCTGATAATCCGCGTCGCTCGTATCCCCAAAAACGGTCGCAGGCTGCCTGGTCTTTGCATCGCGGCACAAGCCCCAGCCGCCGGCGCCTTCGGCCAGGGGTGCCAGCAGGAGCAGGGATTTTTCCGGGCGCGAAAGGTTGAACACGATATGCCGGCTCGTGTTCAACCGCGGATCGTCGAGTTCAAACCGCCAGAAGGAAACACCGCGTTCGTCGGACAAGTTTCGCGGGAGCAGCCGGCCCGGCGCCTCGTGGCACGCCGCGCAACGGCGCGTGATGACTTCGGCGGCGGCTTTGGTTGCCGGCCAGTCCGTGTCCGTATTCACCATTTCGTTCTCTGCATAGCCGCCGATCATGCCGCTGCCAAGTGCCGCGTAGGTGCCGGGATAAGCCGCGCCCGACTCAATCCACAACCGCAACATCGTTTTCTGGTGCTCGGTGGCTTTGACCTCGTAATGCGAGCCGTCGAGCAGCCGGAGGATTCTGCTCGCGGAAGAGCCGAGCGTGCGCGGCGGGTAGCTGCTGCGCGCCTGGTTGCGCCCGTCGGAAAACAACCGCGCAATGGTCAGCATGTAGTAGCTGTGACTGAACATCGGTCCGCGGTTGCCGCTGAGAATCAACCGTCCGGCGCGCGGGCCGCCAGCGGCGGTCTTCTCGTAGCCGTGGCAGTTCACACACAACTGGTCGAGGATCGGCTGGATGTCGCGCGGAAAATCGAAGACCTCGGGCACGTCCTTGATCGGTTGGATCTGGCTTGGCTCACGACGAACTGCTTTTGCAGCGACGATCGCCGCCCGACTGTTTGGCGTCTTCGTGCGCTGCTCGTGACAACCGACGCAACTGGTCACCTCACCCGGTTGGACGGTGAGAAAACTCTGCATGCGCTTCACCGAGAGATCATCCTTGTCCAGCGCGACGAAGAACAAGCTGCGCAATGCCGGCAACTCCATGTAAGCCGAACCATCTTCCTCCACCGGCACTGTGCCGACGATCCGCTCCAAAGTGAACGTGCCACCGTAACTGATCGGGTCCATGCCGCCGGTGTAGTGGATCGGCATGGGCAGCGATTCGAGCACGAGGAGCTTCTTGATGTCGCCCCGGGAGACGCCGGCCATGTCGCGTCCATCATAAATATCGGCGAGCACGAGCCGGCCGGTGGGGGCATTTGGATTCACACGCGGAACCACGATCGGTTCGCGTGCTCGGGCCACCAGCGGACGCGGTTCCTGAAGCAGCATTCCGCGTTTCAAGTCTTCTTCGGGCAGCTTGAAGATCTGCTGCGTGGCGCCGGTTTCATCCATGAGCACGAGAGCCTGACCCTGTGCCGCCATGAAGCAAGTCTCGGAGAACGCCCACGGGTCGCGGAACTGATTGTTGCGACTGACGGACTTGGCAAAAGCTTTTGCGTCAGGACCGGCGTTGGGGTTCACAATCGTCACCGTGCCGGCGTGTTCAAGCTGGCCGTGGCCGGGCGAAAAGATTGAAACCACCTTGTCCGAACCGGGAATCGGCTTGGCGTCAATCATCACGATGCCCGGATGATAATTGCCGTACCAGTTCATCTGCCCGGTGCCGTCGGGGTTGCTAACCCACAAATGGTGATAGTCCACCTGGCTGCGATCCACATACTCCCAACGCGTGTAAAGCAGTCGCCCGTCGTTCAACGGCCAGGGCGTGTTGTCGTGTTCGTTGTTGCTGGAAATGGCGCGGATGTTCTGCCCATCGGGACCGCAGCGATGCATCACGGCGACCTGCGTGAGCCAGCAATTCACCCACCGCTTGCAGCGCGTGGAGATGAAAACAATGTCTCCGTCCGGCAGGTAAGTCGGCTCGAAGTCGTCGTAAACGCCCGACGTAAGCTGGCGCAAGCCGGTGCCGTCGGTGTTGATCTCGTTGAGCAAATAATTCTCCGTGCCGCCTTTGCGGTAGCTGAACAGGACTTTCTTCCCGTCGTAATGAACCTGCGGATCGCGCACGCCGCCGCGCGGGTCGTCGAGGAGAGTGGTGAGTTGGCCCGTGACGAGATTCAGCCGGCAAAGCTTCGCGCCTTCGCGCCACGCTTTGCGCTCCGGGTCGTGCGCATAGTAACCGATGTTGGCATACCAGTGACCGTCGCGCTCGTTCGGAATGCGGGCGCAGAAGATGATCTCGTTGACGCCCGCCATCGGCCCGGCACGGAAACCGGCGAGCAACGAGTTGTCAGCGCTTGCGGTGAACGAGATCGCACTGAGCACCCACGCGGCAAAACCGACCATGGAGGCCGACATGCCCGAATTGCCGAGAGGTTTTTGTTTCATAAATCAATGCAAGTTCATGGATGGAGTGTTTCGCTTCATGGCTTGGCGGCGTCTGTGCTGGCCAGGCGTGGACGCTGGTCGCGCGGGGTGTAGTCCGGCCAGAGGGGGCAGTTCAGATCAATCCAGCATTTCACGGCGTGCATCTCGTCGCGCGTGAGTTTCACGTCGTAATGGCCCGCCTCGATCAACGCCCAGAGCTTACTGCGCAAAGTGCCGAAGCTGCGCGGCGCGGCCTTGCTGTGGCGCAAGCTCCAGGTCATGTCGAAGTAATGCACCCACCCTCCGGCGATGAGCGTGCGAAAGCTGGTAGGCACTTTGTCCGCGTCGAGGGCGGCGGTCAGGTTAAGGCCACGCGTATCGCCGGCATCGTGGCAGCGGACGCAGTGCGATTCCCAAACCGGCTGGACCACGCGTTCGTAGCTGAAGGGAACTGCGCCCCAGGGCGGCGGCTGCAATTCGCTGGGCGGTCGCTGCGCGGCCAGCGCGGCGCCCTGCGGCGGGGCGGATTGCCGCGATTCGTGGCAGCCGATGCAGCCGCGCCGTTCGCCCGGCTGCAATTGCACCACGCTGCGCATCCGCTGCAACTCATTAAAGTCTGCGTCGAGCGCCTGGAAATAAAGCACCTTGCCGGCGGGCGCGTAGAAATTTGCCGAGCCGTCTGCCTCGACCGGCGCGATGCCAAGCGCGGCCTTGGCGACGTAGCTGGGCCAGCCGAACGGACCGTTCACCCGGTGGATGGGCGTGGCGTAGAAATCCTGAAACTCCGGCCCGTGATCGCGGCGGAATTCGCCGCTGGCCAGACGCTCCAGATCGGCGCGCACTTCCTGACAAACGCGGATGTATTTGACCGAACCGGGCGACACTTCCGGACCGAGGCCCTCATAGACATTCGCGACGGTGAACTGGCCGAGCCGGGCATCAGCGAGTTCCGGCGCATGGGGCGGCAGCACGGGCGGCCTCGGCTCGGGCCGCAACAGCGAGGGCGACATGCTGCCGATGTCAGGATCGAGGTAAAGCAACTCTCGGTTGCCCCAGCGGTCGGCGACGAACAATCCGAAACGATCGGCGGGTGCGTGGCTGGCGAGGAAGTAATCACGGCTGACCGGCACCGGGTCGCGCCAACATTCCTGCCGGGGCCAGTTCATGTTGTAGTGCGGCGTGGTGTCGGGCGTGAGGTTGAGGAGGGCGTCGGGATCGGATGGGCCGGCGGCACGGGCAAGGTCAATCAGGCCGAGCGGACCGTTGTGATCGCCGCCGTGGGAAAAGATCGTGCAGAGCAACTCGCGCGTGCCGGGCACCTCACGGCCGTTGATGTAGCAGTTGGGCGAGTTGTTGCCAAAGACCAGTTCGGGATGCGAACCGTCGGGGCGCGTGGCCCAGAGTGAGTGACCGAAGTCAGCGCCCTTGTCCACGTATTCGGAGCGCGTCCAGAGGATGCGCCCGTCACGCATCGGTGCGGGCGTCCACTCGCTAAGGTTGGCGAAGGAGAGCGGGCGGATGCTGTCCGGGTTGCCGTCGGCATCCATGCGGAACAGCACGAAAGCCTGCGGACGCCAGCAGATGAAGCGGGCCTTGCACCGGGTCGAAATGAAAGCCAGACCACCGTCCGGCAGCGGGCACGGATAGTAGTCGTGGAACGGTCCGTCGCTGAGCTGGCGCAGGCTGGTGCCGTCCGCGTTCATCGTCATCAAATGCCAGTACGGCTCCTGCTCGCCAGTGCGGGCTTGGGCGGGACGGTAGGCAAAGTAAATCTTGCGCGCCTCGAAGTCTGCGACCGGATCGCGGGCGATGCCGGCGCTGCTGTCGAAGAGCGTGGTCAGCTTCGCCTTCGCCGGGTCCAATCGTCCGTCGGGGCGCGGCGTTTCGAGCACGCAGATGCCGCCACCGGATTTGAACTGGGAATCAAGCACATCGCTGTAGTTGTGGCTCGAAAGGTAGGGATGGCGCTTGACGAACAAGATACGCTGAAGCGGCGCGAGGTCGGGGTCGCGAAACATCGCCCGCCGCTTCGCCAGCCGCGCATCGAGATAGAGCGCCTCGTCGGCCTCGGCGCGCTCGCCCGCCGGTGTTTGCCGCGCACGCAAAGCTGCCAGGTGCTGCACTGCCCCGGCGGTGTCCACGCCTTTGGCCGTAAGACGCCCGATCATCTCCTCCAACTGCACGAGCGTGCGGGCAACGGGGCCGAGCCTGGCGATGCCGCTCCAGTAAGGCATCTCGCGGCGCAGCGGGGAGAGATGATCGGTGGCGTTCATCCTACTCCAGGTGGCGCGCTCGCACAGAAACGCGTAGCGCACCAGCCCGTCGTGGCTCACCGGCTCGGGCAGAGGCGCAGGCGGCACGTAGGATGCCGGGGCTTTCTGCGCCTGGCCGACGACCTTTGCGCCCTTCACTTCGGCCACCTCGCGCCATTGCGCTCCGTCCAGCGACAGCCGCACCTCGTAAGCCACCGGCACGCGGTCGCCGTAGTTGCCTTCGCGGTCGCGGGAAAAGACCACGCGGCTCACTTGCTCGACCCGCGGCAGCTCGATCTGCGCCCATTCCTCCGCTGCCGCCGCGGCGATCCAACTGTGCGCGTTGCCGTAAAGGCCGTCATTGAGGTGCTTGACCTGATGAATCGCGTAACCGGGCAGGCAAGAGGAAGCCGTGGCTACGGCGCCATCGCGGGCCAGCGCGAGATTGCGCGGCGAATCCGGACCGCCGATTTCCAACTCATCCACGCAAGGCTCTCCCGCGCTGCTGGCGAGAATAACGAAGCGAACGAACTTGGCCGGCTGCGGAGAGAACTCGATTGCGTTGGGCTTCGCGGGGTCCACAGTTGCAGGCGCCGCTGCCAGGCCCGAAGCGGTCAGGCACAAGACAAACAAGGCGCGTTGCAGGGTGGTCGTTTTCACCGCGTCGCTGGAGTCCTGAATCGGATTTGTCCGCCGCCGAACATCCGCGCGGCGAGGCCGACGGCGGAAGCCGATCGGCCCGAATTGCTAAGGGGTTTTTGTTTCATAGTGACAGCAAATACTCGATCAAATCGTTGAGCTGGTCGGCGGTCAGGCGCGATGTCTTGCCGTGCAGGTCGTTCGGGTTGGCGGTGGTCAGCACGTCGCGCATGGTGGCTGCTGAACCGTCGTGTAGATACGGCGCGGTGCGCCAGGTTTCCACCAGCGTGGGGTTGTCGAATTCCTTGACCTCGCGATCCAACGGGCCGGCGGTGCCAACGTCGTAGGATTTGAGGTCCGTGAACAACGGAGCGACATGACACTTGGTGCAACCGACTTCGGGGTCGCGATACACTCGCCCGCCACGCTTCGCCGCGACCGAGAACTGACCTTTGACCAGATGAGGGCTCGGCACGGGTTTGAGCGACTTGAGGTAAGCGTCCAGTGAGTCTCCAACTTCCGGCGGTTGCACCGTGAAGAGAATGTGCCGGATCCCCGCGCGCACGGCGGCCTCGGCGCTTTCGCGCACGCCGGTGCTCATCGCGGGCGGGGTCTGGTGAATAAGAAGGAGGCTCTTGTTGTTCTTCGGATTGCCGATGCCGTCGTTGAGCAGGTCCCAGTTCAATGCGTCCACGCGCGCGTCGCCGGGATGACAAGTGGCGCAGCTCTGCCAGCCTTGGAAACAGAGGCGCGCGTCGTGGAAATTGAGTTCGCCCTGCCGCTCCACGGTCATCTGAGGTGTCGGACCGAGCGGGATGGATTCGATCTTCGGATGTTCGCCGTCGAGATCAACTGCGGTGAGCGTGTCGGAGAAATAATTCGCCGTGTAGGCCCGCCGGCCAACAACGACGACTGCGCGCGGGCCAAGGTCGCCTTCCGGCAGGCGTCTGCGTTCGCGGACACCGACAAGAAACGACAGGTCATTCGGCACATCCGAAGGCGCACGCGAGGCCACGCCGCTGTAAGGCAAAGCCGCGCTGATTGGCACAAAGGAGCCGGGAGACAGCTTGGCCAGCTTGGCAAGCAACGCCGGGAAATCCGTCACGCTCACCTCGTGCGTGCCGGCGATTGCAACGACCAGCGTCTTGCTGTCCGCACTCCACGCGACGCCCCACGGATTCGCCGCGCCGCGATCAATGGTGTCGAGCAGCACCGTGTTGAGCACCTGCATCCGCGCCAGATCAATGATCGTCTTGGCGTTCGTGTTCATCCAACCGCGATCAAGCTGCGTCGTCGGCAGGTGGAAGCGCGAAAGGATGTGCGTGACGACGGCGTATTTGCCGTCCGGCGAGACGCGGATGTCGTTCAGTGAACCGCTCCCGTTGGGCAGCCACAGGTCGTCAACCACCTGACCGAGCGCTGTGTCAATCACGCTGACCACCGCTCCCACGTGGTCCGCGTCCGCTCGCCCCGTGTGCAGTAGATTCGCCACGAGCAGGCGCTTACCATCCGGAGTGATCGCCGCCGCCACCGGCTCGCGCCGTACCTGAATCCGCCGCGTCTCCTTCCTCGCCGCCAGATCGAAGACGGTGACGTCATCGTTGAAACGGTTACAGACGAAAAGTGTCTTGCCGTCGGGCGAAAGGACCGGCGCCATCGCCGTGTGGCCCACCGGGAGTTTTTTGACCACGCGACTGCGCGCGACGTCCACCACGCAGACCTGGCTCTCCGGTCCCGCGCAAGTGACGAACAACCGCCGGCCATCGGACGACAGGGCCAAACCCGTGGGTGAGGCCGCCACCTTGATCGACTTCACGACGCGGCGGGTGGCGAGGTCGAGTACCAGCACCCGATCCGCCGTGGAACAGGCGACGTAGAGCGTTTCGCCATTCGGCGACGCAACCAGAGCGGCGGGGGAAAAAACGTCGCCGCTGGATTTCTTCGGCGAGTCGGAAGCCGCCCGCGTGCCGGCGGCTTGAGAAAAGACAACCAGCATGACCGGCGTGGTGAACCTCAGGAAGCTTCGCACCCAGTTCATATAGATTCTTTTCGCGGCTGTTTGAAAAGCCCGGCAACCCGAATCGCAGCGCTTACCTTTCAACGATAACGATTCTAGTTCCCGCGGCGCGGATGCGTCAAGACGGGCTTGCCAGAAATCGTTTTCATGCCCCGAGCTTACACGGCCCTGCAAGATACCGCGATGCGCGCGAATTTATGTTTTGTAGCGTCGCATGATTGACCTTTTAGGCCAAACCGATTTAACTGACGAATAAATGTTTTCTACGACTGCGTTCAAAGGGTTGATCGAATTCAGCGCGGGCTTCGCTCCCCGACCCGATATCAGCCACGTGCTGTTCGATTTTGACGGCACGCTCTCGCTCATCCGCGAAGGCTGGCCGGAAGTGATGGTGCCGATGTTTGTCGAATTGCTCCCGCCGATTCCCGGCGAAAGTAAGCAGGCGCGACAGCGGCTCTGCCTCGACGACATCATGCGTCTGAACGGCAAGCAGACCATCTACCAGATGATCCAACTGGCCGACCGCATCCGTGAACGCGGCGGCACACCGCGCGAACCGCTGGAATACAAACACGAGTATCTCCGCCGCCTGGACGAGCGCATCCGGCACCGGCTCGAGGGCATTCGCAACGGCACCATCCGCCGCGATGATTTGCTGGTGCATGAAGCGCGGCCGTTGTTGGAAATGCTGAAGCAGAGCGGGCTGCCACTCTACCTGGCCAGCGGAACGGACGAAGCTTTTGTGAAAGAGGAGGCGGAATTGCTCGATCTCACGCGATATTTCGGGTCGCACATTTACGGGGCGCAGGACGACTACAAAAGGTTCTCCAAGAAGATGGTCATTGACCGCATCCTGCGGGAGAACCGCATCCCGGGCGAACGATTGCTCTCCTTCGGCGACGGTTACGTCGAGATCGAGAATACCAAGCAAGTCGGGGGACTGGCCGTCGCGGTGGCGAGCGACGAGGCCAACAATGGCTCCGGTCGCTTCGACGAATGGAAACGCCAGCGACTGCTCGGCGTCGGCGCGGACGTCGTCATCCCCGATTTCCGTGACGCTGAAGTCTTGCTGGATTGCCTTCTTGGGAAATGAAGAAAGGCTTCACCCGCATGGTTTTGAAAATGAACTGTCGGAGGCCCGACAGCGAGCTGGCGCACCATAACTTATTGCGAACCCTCGGCAGATGAATACGCGGCGTTTTCAGCAAATCACTGCGCGCTACGGCAAACTGCGCCTCGCCGTGGTCGGCGATTTCTGCCTCGATCGCTATCTTGAAATTGATCCCCGGCGCGCCGAGACTTCGATCGAAACCGGCTTGCCGGTTCACAACGTCGTCCACGTCCGCGCCCAACCCGGCGCCGCGGGAACGATTCTCAACAACCTCGTCGCGCTTGAGATTGGCGAGCTATATCCGGTCGGCTTCTGCGGTTTCGATGGCGAGGGCTACGAACTGTGGCGCGCGCTGGAAGCACTGCGCGGCGTGCGATTGGACCACTTTATCCAGACGAAGGAACGCCGCACGTTCACCTATTGCAAACCGCTCGTCGTATTGCCCGGCAAACCGCCGGTGGAGTTGAACCGTCTCGACAGCAAAAACTGGACGCCCGCCCCGCGCGCGCTCCAGGAACAACTCGCGCAATCCATCCGTCGGTTGGCGAGGAAGGCGGATGCGTTCGTCGTCCTCGATCAAGTGGACGCGCCCGAGACCGGCGTGGTGACGAAGCTGATTTTGCAGACACTGCGAGCCATCAACCGCGCCAACCCGGCGCTGCCGATCGTGGCCGACAGCCGGCAAGGCCTGCGCCACTTTCCACCATTGATCTTCAAGATGAACGCGGTCGAACTCGCCGCCTCCCAGAAATCCAAGCGCCGTCTGAGCCTGACGCAGATGAAGACCGTAGCGGCAGTCATCGCGCGAAAAAACCGCCAGCCGGTTTTTGTAACGCTCGCCGAACGCGGGATTCTCGCGGCAGCGCCGGATGGTCAGGTTGAGCACGTTCCCACGCTGCCGGTGCGCGGACCGATTGACATCGTGGGTGCGGGCGACTCCGTCACGGCGAATCTCGCCACCGCATTGGCCACCGGGGCGAACCTCCGCGAAGCCATCGAACTCGCCAACGCCGCCGCGTCCGTCGTCGTGCATCAACTCGGCACCACCGGCACCGCCTCGGTGCGGCAGATTCGCGAACTGCTGGGCTGAGCGATTTTGGTCTTTGCGCCAAATGCGAAGTCGTAGATGATGCCCGCAATGAAACTTCGCCGGATCTTTTGGACCATTTTCAAAATCGTTGCCGCCCTCGTTCTCGTGATCGCCATCCTGGTCGGCTCGGGTTGGCTCTATTTTCACCCCAGCTTCGAACGCACGAACGACCTCGTCTATGGCCAGCGCAAAGGACACGAACTGACCATTGACATGGTGAAGCCGTCCAAACCGAACGGCCTGGGCGTGCTGATGCTCGTCAGCGGCGGTTGGAAATCGAGCCAAGGCTCGTTGCGTCCGTGGATGGTGGCGCCGCTGCTGCGCCACGGTTACACGATCTTCGCGGTATATCACGTCTCCCAACCCGAGGCGACCGTCACGGAAATCAATGAGGACATGCACCGCGCCGTGCGCTTCGTCCGTCACCACGCCCGCGAATATGGCGTGGACCCGCAACGACTCGGGGCCACGGGCGGCAGCGCCGGCGGCCACCTGGGCCTGATGCTCGCCACGCGCGGCGGACCAGGACCGGCGGACGCCGCCGATATCATTGATCGCGAAAGCAGCGCGGTCCAAGCGGTCGCCATCTTCTATCCCGTCACCGATCTGTTGAACCTCGGCGCTTCCACCGAGAACCTGCACGACGGCGGCCCGCCGAAAAGTTTCGTGAATAGCTTCGGCCCCGAGGTCACCAATCTTGCCGTGTGGAAAGTCATCGGCCGCGATTTGTCGCCCATCTTTTTGGTGCATTCCAATCTGCCGCCCACGCTCATCTACCACGGCGACGCCGACACGCTCGTGCCGCTCGATCAATCACAACGCTATCAGGTCGAGGCGCAGAAACTGGGCTGCACGGTTGACCTCGTCGTCCACCACAAAGGCAGCCACGGTTGGCTGAGCATGTTTTGGGACTTCCGCCAGTTCGCCATTTGGTTCGACAAATATTTGAAGCCGGCGAATTAAATCCATTTTAAGTCGTCCCTTTCGGGACATTCACACCCATGAAAATCATCAGGTTCACACTCCTCTTCTCAACTGTGCTTGCCGCGGCAGCTTTGGTGGCCGTTGCTCAAAACCACCCCTACAACCAGGTCACGAACCTGGTCTATGCAGAAGTTCACGGCACCGGCCTGCTCATGGACATCTTCACGCCGAAGGAAAAACCCAACGGACTGGGCATCGTTGACGTCGTCAGCGGCGCCTATTACTCCGACCGCAGCAAGATCCGCGATCACACCGTCGCCCAGCTCTATCGGATTTTTTGCACGCACGGCTATACAGTCTTTGCAATCCGCCCCGGCTCGAAGACGCGCTATACCGGCGCGGAGATGGAAACCCACGTCAAGCGCGGCATCCGCTACGTCAAGCAGCACGCGGCCGACTACAACATCAATCCCAACCGACTCGGCATCACCGGCGCCTCGGCGGGCGGACATCTGGCCACCCTCGCCGCCGTGACGCCCGAGGAGGGTCAACAGGACGCCAAGGATCCGCTGATGAACTTCGACACCAAAATCAGAGCCGCGGGAATTTTCTTTCCGCCGACGGATTTGTTGGACTGGAACGGCAAGCCGGCGGACCTGAACCGCATCGGCGACCTTTTGTTTCTCGGCGGCGCCAAAGGTCATTCCGAGGAAGAAGTTAAAGAACGCGCACGACAGCTGTCGCCCGCGCAACTTGTGAAAGGCCCGGCCATCCCCTTCCTCCTGATCCATGGCGATGCCGATCCGCTCGTGCCGCTGCAACAGTCGAAGAAAATGATCGAGGTGTTGAAGGCCGCGGGCGGTTCCGCCGAACTGATTGTGAAAGCCGGCGGCGGCCATCCGTGGTTGACCATGCCAGAGGAAGTTGAAGTCATGGCCAAATGGTTTGATCAACAATTAATCGGAACGAACGCGCCTGCCGCAACAAAGTGAAACCGCCAGTTCGCCCCAGTCCTCAACGGTTTGTTCCGATCAGAATGCGGAGCTGTTTGCTTTTTCTCGCGCTCCCATTTTGCGTGACCTTGGATTGCGTGGCTGGCTTTGCGTTCTTCGAGCCCGTGCAACCACCACGGCCATTTCAAGTTATGGTCCATCGCGGTCAATCTCAGCAAGCCCCCGAGAACACGCGGCCCGCGCTGCAACGCTGCATTGAGGATGGACTCGAATGGGCGGAGGTGGACGTGCGCCTGACCAAAGACGGCCAGCACATCTTGTCGCACGACGCGAGCGTCACGGATGCCGCCGGCAAAGTGTGGAAGATCAAGGAACACACCTTGGCGGAGTTGCGCCAGGTGGACGTGGGTTCGCGCTTCGCGGCCCGTTTCGCGGGGGAGCAACTGCTTTCGCTGGAGGACTGTTTCACGCTCTGCAAGGACCGGTTGAATCTTTACCTCGATTGCAAGGACGTGCATCCGGGGCATTTGGTGGAGGAAATCTGGGAATCCGGCCTGAGGCGTCAAGTGGTGGTTTATGCCGGCCTGGAACAAGCGCGCCAGATCAGCACTGAAACAGCGGGCAAAATGGCCACCATGACCAAGTGGCGCCCCGGCTTCGGCGGACCGGAGTGGGCCGTGACCAATGGCTTGGCGGCGGTGGAGATTGACGCGCCGGACTTGACGCCAGCCGTCGCCGAAGGTTTCCGGCGCGCTGGAATCAAAGTGCAGGCCAAGGTACTCGACGATTGGGATCAACCCCAGTTCTGGGACCGGGCCATCACTGCGGGCGCGGATTGGTTGCAAACCGATTTACCCGAAGAAGTACTCGCCCACGCGCTGTGGCGCCGAGTTCCCAAACGGCCGGTGGAGGTCGCGCTGCACCGGGGCGCCAATCGTTACGCGCCGGAGAATACACTGCCCGCCTTTGACAAGGCTGTCCGCCTTGGCGCCAACTACGTGGAGTTCGACGTGCGGGCAACCAAGGACGGGGCGTTTTTTCTGTTGCACGATTCGCGGCTCAACCGGACCACCGACGGCAACGGTCCCATTGACCAGATCACCGCTGACGCCGCACGCAAACTGAGCGCCGGAGTCAAATTCGGCCAGCCGTTCGCTCAGACTCCGCTTCCAACCATGGACGAGTTTCTTGGAAAATTCGCGGGAAAGATCGGCTTCTACTTCGACGCGAAGGCCATCTCGCCCGCAGCCTTGGCGGAGGCGTTGGAACGGCACAAGGTCGTTGACCGTACCGTGGTCTATCAGTCGGCGCAATATCTCACGCAGCTCAAGGCCATCAATCCGCAGATCCGCGGGCTGGCCCCGCTGGGCAAGCTGGAGGATTTTACCGAACTGGCAGCGACACTAAAACCTTACGGGGTGGATGCGGACTGGGACATCCTCTCCAAAGACCTGATTGCCCGTTGTCATGCGGCGGGGGTGAAAGTGTTCTCCGATTCGCTGGGCGATCACGAACGCATCGAGGATTACCTCCAGGCGATCGAATGGGGAATTGATGTGATCTCGACCGACCATCCGTTGCGCCTGCTGCGCGCCATCGAACTGTGGATGAACGGCAGGAAGTAGTCAACACGGCGCGAACATCGGCCTGCTTGTCGCTGGGAATTTGTTTCGGAGCCAACTGCATTTGAAGCATAACATGGTCACGTTTGCTCGCGGCTTTTCAAAGAGCCGTCCAGCCAGAAATCAAAACTCGTCATGAAAACTCTCATTCAAAATCTCGCCACCTCGCACCTTTGCTGGAGGACGAACCTCATTGCCGCAAGCCTCGGCTGGCTCGCGTGCGCCACCGTGCTTCGCGGCACGAGCTATCCACTCGAAGTCTTGCCGCCGGAATACAGGCGGATGGTCGATCCTAAAACTGGCGCGGAGTTGCTGTTTCTCACGACGGCGCCTGAAAACGATGTGAATCTATACTTCCATGAATATTCCTGGCTGGCCGATGAATCGGTGATCCTGTTCACCTCGTCGCGCACCAACGGCGGGTTGATGGGCTATGTGACAGCGACCGGCGAATTGATCCGCTTCAAAACTCCGCAAGACGGACTTGGCGCCGCGACCGCCGCCGCCAAGGGCAACTCTGTCCTCGCCCTGCGCGGACGCACCATTGTCGAACTCAAACTCGCCATCCAACCCTCCGACGCGCCGGACCTGCGCCGCTCCCGCGTGACCGCTACCGAAAGGGTCGTAGCTACCTTCACCGACGGGTCTCCGTCCACTGCGCTCAATCCGAGTTGCGACGGCAAATATGCGGCGCTCGGTGTCACCGGTTTTGCGGACAAAACGCGCGGGCCGGCCATCTGCAAGGTCAATCTGAAGACCGGCAAATCCAGCGAAGTCTGCCGCCTGCCGCAGCCACCCGGTTACGGCGCGCACGTGCAATGGAGCCGCACGAATCCCAACCTGATCAGCTTTGCGGGCGGGCGCGGCCCCGCCGGTGATTTCGCCGGACCGGTTCATTCTTCCGCGGGACCGGAGGATTACGAGGCTCGCGGACAACGATTGTGGGTGGTGGACATTCGCGACGGCGTTCCGCGCAATGTCTATCTGGCGGAGGAGGGCGAACTGGTCACGCACGAATCGTGGTGGGTCAACGACCAAATCTTGTTCTGCGGCGGCAAGAGTCCCATGCCTGCACCGGCCGTGCTCTCGCATGTGAAGGTGCTGAACATTTACTCGGGCGAAGTCCGCATCGCCGGCGCGGGTGCCTGGTGGCCAGAGGCTTCCCCGTCGGACGCCGCGCGGCTCAACTGGTGGCACGTAGCCGGCAGCGCAAACGGACGCTGGATCGCAACCGACAACTGGCACGGCGACATCATGCTCTTCGAGGGCAAGACCACCCGCCCCCATCTGCTCACGGCCGGCCACCGCACCTACGGCCAAGGCGAACACCCGCACGTAGGCTGGGATCGCAAAGGAGAAAAAGTCGTGTTTGGCTCGCACCTGCTGGGCAACCTGAACGTCTGCGTGGCGACGATTCCGAAGGCGTGGCAGCAAATGGTTTCGGCCAACGACGATGGTTTGCGCCTGAAGCACAAGTGACGCGTCTTCAACCTCAACATCCGTTCTTGTTTTCGTCGGATTCTCAGACTCAACTCAACTCAACGCACACGAACCATGAACTCCGAAAAACAAACCACCAACCGTCGTGACTTTCTCAAAACCTCCGCCACGCTCACGGGCGCGGCCTTGACCGGTGCGCTGTTGCTCGAACGTAGTGCCCACGCCGCCGGCAGCGACGTCATCAAGATCGGTCTCATCGGTTGCGGCGGGCGCGGCACAGGCGCCGCCGTCAATGCCATGAACGCCGGCAAGGATGTTCGCCTCGTCGCCATCGCGGACATTTTCGAGGAACGCCTGCGCAATGGTCTCGCCCAAATCACGAAGGCCAAGCCGGAACAGGTCGAGGTCAAGGACGACCATTGTTTTGTGGGCTTTGATGGCTACGAGAAGGTCATAGCCAGCGGCGTGGACGTGGTGCTCATCACGCCGGCGTCACACTTCATCCCGCAGATGCTCAAGGCGGCGATTGATGCGGGCAAACACGCCTTCTGCGAGAAGCCGCACGGCATCGACATCCCCGGCGTGGCCATTTGCGAAGCGGCGAGCGAGGCGGCGAAGAAAAAGAACCTTAGCCTCGTCTCCGGCCTGTGCTGGCGCTACGACACCGGCGTGCGAGAGACGATGAAGCGCGTTCACGACGGCGCCATCGGTGACATCGTCGCGATCCAGGAGAATTACCTCGGCACACCCTATTATCCGCGCGAGCGCCAGCCCGGCCAGAATGAGATGCAATACCAACTGTGGAACTGGTACCACTTCAACTGGCTTTCCGGCGACCAGACGGCGCAACAACTCGTCCACAGCCTCGACAAAGCCTCCTGGGCGCTCGGCGACAAGCCGCCGCAAAAGCTCTGGGGCATGGGCGGTCGCCAAACCTGCCTGGCACCGGAGTTCGGCGACCAACTCGATCACCAAGCTGTAGTTTTCGAGTATCCGAATGGCGTGCGCGTTTACGGATTCACACGTGACCAGAAGGAGTGTTACGTCAACACCTCGGATTTTATCATCGGCACGAAGGGCCGCTGCGACCTGCTCGCCCACAAGATCACCGGCGAAACCAACTGGAAGTTCGACCAGAAGAAGGAAAACATGTACGACTTGGAGCACCGCGCGTTGTTCGACAGCATCCGCGCCGGCAAGCCAATCAACAACGGCCATTACATGTGCCTGAGCACGCGTCTCGGGGTCGCCGCACAGATGGCTTGCTACACCGGCACAATGATCGGCTGGGAGGACGCGATGCAATCCAAGCGCTCCTTCGCGCTGCCGCGGTACGGCTGGGATGTCGAGCCGCCAGTGAAACCCGGGCCGGACGGCCGCTATTCCACCGCCATGCAAGGCAACACGGAGTTGGACAAGTGGCTGAAATGAGCGCGCACGAACAAGGCCGGAAACTTTCCCGCCGCCGCTTCCTCAACCAGACACTGCTCCTGAGCGGCGCAACTTGTGTTGCTGCCCAAACCGTCGGCTCCCGCACACTCTTTGGAAAAGTGAGCCAAGGCTGGCAAATCGGCGCTTACACGCGCCCGTGGGATCAGTGGGACTATCGCACGGCGCTGGATGGCATCGCGGAAGCCGGCTTCAAGTACGCCGGCATCATGACCGCCAAGGGCATGACGTGGCTCGTGCTCACAGTGGACAGCTCACTGGAGGATGCGGCGGAAGTCGGCGCGGAAGTGCGTAAGCGGGGTTTGAAATGTCTTTCAATTTACGCCGGAGAATTCCCCGTGGCGAAGTCCGTTGAAGCTGGCATCGAAGGCTTGCGAAAGCTCGTGGACCTTTGCGCCGCGTGCGGTTCGCCGAACCTCATGCTCGCGGGTGTCGGCGACGAGAAGTTCTATGACGATTACTTCAAAGTCATCGCCGAGTGTTGTGATTACGCCGCGGCGAAAGGAATTGGCTTGAGCATGAAACCGCATGGCGGCTCGAACGCCACCGGCGCGCAATGTCGCAACGCGATCGAGCGCGTCGGCCACAAGAACTTCCGTATCTGGTACGACCCCGGCAACATTTTCTATTACTCCGACGGCAAGCTCGATCCCGTGACCGACGCCGCCGACGTGGACGGACTCGTCGCCGGCATGAGCGTGAAGGATTTTCGGATGCCGAAGGACGTGATGGTCACACCGGGCACGGGTCTGGTGGATTTTCGCCGCGTCCTTGCGCGCCTGAAGCAAGGCGGTTTTACCCGCGGCCCGCTCATCGTTGAGTGCCTGGTGTGCGGCGACCTGGCGAAGGTCACGGTAGAGGCGAAGCAGGCGCGGGTGTTCCTCGAGGAGTTGGCCGCGTCGCAGGCGTAAGTTTACGGTGCCACGGCGCGACCGAAAGTCATTGTTTGATGACCCAACCAGTCTCAAACGTCCAAAGCAGTTGAGCGGCTCGGCGTGCCGGTCATTCGAATTGACGCCGTGCCGCACGCCCTGAAGCTCGATGAATTCGCCGCTTTCGCCACCAAGGCTTGCAAGCGACTTTGCGACGCCACGAAGGGTTCGAAGATTCGTTTCGGCATCGAGAATCACGCAAGGTCACAAACGACCCTGATTTCATGGAGCGAATCATCGCCGGTGCCGGCTCGAACCGCCTCGGCATCACGCTCGACACTGCGAACCTTTATGTCGCGGGGCGAGCAAAACAGGACAAGTTTTCACGGCGGAATCAAACCTTGCCAAAATCACGCATCTTTCGACGGGTGAAGTCGGCGAGCGGAATCTTCCGACGAGCGACACATTGAGAAAAAGTTCTTGCAATTAATCTAGGCGAAGCGTAGAAACATTCTTGCCAGCCGAGGCCGCAATCGAGACTCACCGCCTCCTGTTCTTTGTCAAATAAACTTTGCGTAGCTATTGGCAGCTACGAACCCCAGGAAAAACCGACCAAGCGTCTCTCCGTCATGGAGGGTGCATTTCAGTTCAGTACACGAATTGCCAAGGGCACGCGCCCAGCCGGGCGCCGCCTTGCGTGTTTCGTGTACGGGCGCCTTGGTCGGTGCCTTCCAGGGGGCGCGCGGGTGTGCGCCCATTGGATTTCTTGGGGACGAACTAAAAACCACAACCCACAAGCAGAAGTTCGTTATGAAAACCCCGAATGTCTTTTACCGATTCCTTTGTTGTTTCTTTGCCGTCTATCTGGCGCTGCCGGCGGCAACGGTCGCACAGTTGTTGCTGACGCCCCCCACCTTTCCGACGACGAACACGGTGCGGGTGACGCTCTCCGGCGCATCGTCCACCAATGCGTATCTCATTCTTTTCACGCCGTTGTTGGACACCGATCCCGCAGGCTGGCAACGGGTGATGACCGGGACGGTGGGGCAGACGACTTTTGATCTCACCAAGACGACCAATGCCGCCGCGTTTTACATTGCGAGTGACGTGCCCAATCCCACCCCGACGGTGGCCACGCCGGAGTTCACGCCGGGCGGCGGAACGTATGCGTGGCCGACGAACGTGACGATCACCTGCGCGACGGAAGGCGCGGCCATCTATTACACCACCGATGGCAACACGCCGACGGCGCTGGACACTTTCATTTACAATGGCGACAGCGTGTATTTGGCGAGTGTGATTACCCTCAAGGCCCGGGCGTTCAAGAACGGTTACAACGACAGCGCGGTGACGAACGCCACGTACACAATCAATTCCGGGCCGGTGATTGACGCGGGGACGCAGCAAATCATCGTCAGTTCGCCCGCGACGCTCGCCGGTTTCGTGGCCGACGACGGGTTGACGGGCGGCGGAACGCGGTTCACGAACTGGAGCAAGCTCACCGGGTCGGGCAGCGTGACGTTCAACAATGCCAGTCAGACCAACACCACGGCGACGTTCGGGACGTACGGCATTTATGTGTTGAAACTGGCGGCCAGCGACGGGCAATACACGAACGCCAGCTACGTGACCATCGCGGTGAATCCCACGTTGTCGGTTTCGGTCACGGCCCCGGCGGACGGTTCGGGCTACACGGTGCCGACGAATATTCTGTTGCAGGCGGCGGCCAGTTGCACGAGCGGGAGCGTGACGCAGTTATTGTTTTACTCCGGCTCGACGTTCATCGGGACGGCCAGCAATGGCGTGTCGGGTAGATTCAGTTACGAGTGGCGCAGCGTTCCCGAGGGGATTCACGCGTTGCGGGCGGTGGCGGTCAGCAGCGATGTGAATAATTTCAGTCTGGCGTCGAGTCCGGCCACGATCACGGTGAACTGGCCGACGAATGTGGGGCAGGTGACGATGGCCTTGGCCGATTTGCAAATTCCCGTTGCCGGTTTTCCCATCGCCGTGAATCGCGTTTATGACACGCGCTACGGCAACAGCGGCAGCTTTGGCAACAACGCCAAGGTGGATTGGGAAATTCCGAAGATTGAAGCGGACTCGCTCACCGAGGGATGGGAAGGATTTACGAGCATCCAGTATTGCGTGCGGCCAACTTCCGACCATTTGATTACCGTCAGCCTGAGCGAGAATGAGAAGTATTACTTTGCTCCGCGCATTTTGTTCAATGCCTCCGGTTCGTCCTGTATTAACGCGGCTGACCCGATGGGTTTCTATGGAGTTTATGTGCATTTGGTGTTCGATTCGCTGAACGGACAAGGGCAGTTAGCCATGAGCTCTCCCGCGAACCTCGGCCTGACGCCCTCGGGTTACAGTCAGGGCGATGGTTGCTTGGGCAACTGGTCGAGTCCGCTCAACCTCGCCACGTTTGAAGACGATCCGTTCGCCACCTGTTTTATGGCTGATACGGCTTACGAACCGCCGCTGTCCGGTTTCACCTTCACCGCGCCGGATGGGACGCAATACACTTTTGCAGCGGACGGCACGCTTGCCAGCAAGACGGATCGTAACGGCAATTCGGTTTCTTACAGTTACAGCGGCATCGTTCATTCCACCGGCAAACAAGTCACCTTCACGCGGGATGGCAACAACCGCATCACGGCGATTTACGATCCGATTGCCATCAACACGTCAGGCACAAACACGCTGAAATACTCTTACGATAACCTTGGCAACCTGACCAATGTGGCGCGGCTGGTTCAACGCAGCCCCGCCGTCTATGAGAACACCGTCTATGCTTACACCAACACGAGCTTTCCGAGCCACGTCACTTCGATTAAAGACGCACGCGGCATTGTGTCGGCGCGCTATGAGTACGATTCCAGCGGACGCTTGAGCAAACAGTATGACGCGCTGAACCGCTTCACCGGCTACACGTATGATCTGGTGAACCACCGGCAAATCATCACCGACCGATTAAGCAGCGCGACCGTCCAGTCGTTCACGGACTCCGGCCAGGTGGCCAGCGTGACGGACGCGAACAATGGCGTGACGAGCTACACCTACGACGAGCGCGGGCGGAAGATTTCGGAAACCAACCCGCAGGGCCAAACCACCTGGTTTGCCTACGACGCGAAGGACCAGTTGATCGGCCAGACGAACGAAGTGGGCAACGCCACGAGCGCGAGGTACGATAATTACGGCCAGGTGTTGACCTCGGTGGACG
>CAYIOH010000004.1:0-25435 GCA_964364975.1 uncultured Bifidobacteriaceae bacterium | reverse complement strand
GGCGGCCAGGGCCGTAGTTTCGAGGAGCACACGTCGCCGGAAGATGCGCAGGACTCGACCCAGGAATTCTTCGCACGGTTGCTGGCAGGCAATTGGGTGGGCGACGCGAACCGCACGAAGGGACGTTTCCGCACGTTCCTGCTGACGGCGCTGAACCGGTTCCTCGCCAACGAGTGGGACCGCGCTCGCGCACAAAAACGCGGCGGCGGCGGCGGGTCGGTGCCACTGGATACCGAGGTGGCCGAAAGCCGTTATTGCGCAGATACGAAAAATGCCCTGACGCCGGACCGGCTCTACGACCGCCAATGGGCCATGACGCTGTTGGACCGGGCGCTGACCCGCCTGGAAGCGGAGCATCAACGGTTGGGTAAGGCCGCTGAGTTTGCCGTGTTGAGTCCCGCTCTGACCGCCGAGCGCGGCGACATCCCGTATGCCACGATGGCGACGCAACTGGGTCTGAGCGAGACTGCCACGCGCATGGCGGTGCATCGGCTGCGCAGGCGGTTTCGCGAGGTGTTCCGCGAGGAAATCGCCCAAACCGTGGCCGCTCCCGACGAGGTGGAGGAGGAAATCCGGCATCTGCTGGCGGCATTGGCCGGATAAAGGGGCGAAGCGCGTTACAACCGCCCCGGTTTGCTTAAGAACAGGGTGATGAACGAAAACAGTCAGACACCAAGCTGTTCCCGCTGCGGCGCACCGCTGACCGCGGACGCGCTCAAAGGGCTTTGTCCGCGCTGCCTCATGGCGCTGAACCTGGCCGCGCCCACGGAAATCCCCGGCGAAACCGGCCCGCATGGAACGAAGGTCGTCAAGCCGCCGCCCGCGCTTGATGAAATCGCCAAACACTTTCCCCAGTTCGAAATCCTCGAATGTCTGGGGCGCGGCGGGATGGGTGTGGTTTACAAGGCCCGCCAGCCGAAGTTGAACCGGATCGTCGCCCTGAAAATTCTGGCGCCGGAGAAAGTGGCGGAGGCCAAGTTTGCCGAGCGGTTCGAGCGCGAAGCGCAGGCGCTGGCCCGGCTGAACCACCCCAACATCGTCACGGTGTACGATTTCGGCGAGGCGAACGGGCTTTACTACCTGACGATGGAGTTCGTGGACGGCGTGAGCCTGCGCCAGTTGCTCCAGACGCGAAAGATCGCGCCGGAGGAGGCGCTGGCCATCGTGCCGAAGATTTGCGAGGCGCTCCAGTTCGCCCACGAGCAAGGCGTCGTGCATCGCGACATCAAGCCGGAAAACGTGCTGCTGGACAAAAAGGGCCGCGTGAAGATCGCCGACTTCGGCATCGCGAAGATTGTCGGCGGTAGGGACGCGCTGCCGCGCGTCCAAGCCGACCAGCAGGCCGGCCCTACCGATCCATTGGAGAAAAGTAGGAGTCTCACACAAGACCAGATTCTCGGCACGCCGCATTACATGGCTCCAGAACAGGTGGAGCACCCGCAGACGGTGGATCATCGCGCGGACATTTATTCCTTGGGCGTGGTGTTCTACGAAATGCTCACGGGTGAGTTGCCGCTGGGCAAATTTCAGCCGCCCTCGAAGAAGGTTCAAGTGGACGTGCGGCTGGATGAAGTGGTGCTGCGCGCGTTGGAGAAAGAACCGGAGCTTCGCTATCAGCAGGCCAGCCAGGTGAAAACAGCGGTGGAGACGATTGCCAGTTCCGCGTCCGCGCCCAGCTCTGCGGGCAGGAATCCAGTGCCAGTCCCGGTGCTAGGCTGGCGGGACCGCTGGCTGTGGGAGCGCAACGTGATTGCAATTGGCATCGTGCCGTTTGCTTCCTTGCTGATTCTGCTTCCTTTGCTGATGTCCAACTGGGGCGAGGGCGCTATTTTTGTCTTGCCGCTTGCGATTTCCGGAATGGGCGTCGCAGGGGTCTCTGCCTGGGTCGGCCATCGAATCAGGCAGCTCAAATCTGCCCTGCCTCGGAGCGAAGCGGAGGTCGCGGAGGGGTGGCTTGCATGGGAGCAGGGTATGTGGCCATTCAACAGATCACAGGGATTGGCTATTCTGCACCAAGACCGGCTGGAGCTGGTTCCCGTCTGGTATGGCGGCAACATCACAATACCTTTGGCCGACATCACTTCTCTCCGGGAAGTGCGCTGGGTCTATTTTCCGCTGTTTTGGAAGCATGGCTTCGCGCTCGAGCTGGCGAATGGACAATGGGTGGCATTCGCCGTTCCGGAACCTTTTGGGCGACGCTGGCGAGCGCGACTGAGCCGGGGGAGACTGCCCGAACTCCCGGCTGAATCCGAAATCCGAAATCCGAAATCCGAATTAGAACGGAGTCTTTCATCGGAAGAGGTGGAACGAATCCGCAGGCAGGTCAAAGGCCCAGCCATCGGCTTGCTAGTGGCCGGGATTTTGACCGTGCTGGCCATGTTGGCCGGCGGAGTCGTGTTGGGCGTTTTGGCCTATCGGGTTCAAATGGATGTCCGACTGCGCGCCGAGCGCGCCGCTGAGAAAGCACAGGCACATCAGCAGCGACTGGACGATCTGAACCATGAATTGGCCGCGATCCAGGCTGAGGCCGTCCGGCTAACGGAAGCGACAGAGAAAAAGGTGATGCTGGACGCCAGAGAAGAATACTTGGTCGCGCTGGTGAAACAGACGGAGACGGAAATGCTACTTACCCAGCGAGAGATGGAAGAAGCTCGACGATTCTCCCTGCTTCGCAAATGGGGGCCGTTTGTGATTTACGCCGAGCCAGCATTGATCGTCGTCGGCCTGATTGCCGGCGTCTTGACGATCTTCGGCGCGGTACAGATGCTGCGCCTGCGCCGTTATCACTGGGCGCTGGCGGGATGCTTTTTCGCGATGTTGACGCCGCCGGGACTCTTGCTTGGGCTGCCGTTCGGTATTTGGGCGTTGATCGTTCTGAACCGCCGGGAGATCCAGGCGGCCTTCGAGACGGCAAGCCGCACACCAACCGTGGAATCAGCGGTCGCCGCGCCACGCTTCTCGCGCACGGCCATCGTGGGTGCGTGTTGGAGCATCTTTGGAATTCTTGCGGCGCTCTTTTGGCTGATCGCTCGAATGGAAGGCGGCCCGGGACAAACGCCCACCACACTGGGCCTCTTTCTGTTCGTGACATTGATTCCGCTCGGCGTCACCTCACTATTCGGCACGACGGTCCTTGGCTGGATAGCCGTCTCGCAAATCCGCCGCTCGGTGGGAAAACTTTACGGGCTGGGGTTGGCGGTGTTTGACGGGCTGTTGTTTCCGTTGCTGGCGTTGGATGCGTTTATTGGCGGGGTGTGCGTGGGATTTGCCCGGCTGATTGGGGATTTCTACTCCAACCTATCGAATCTAAGCAATCCACAAGTTCATCCAGGGCTCACGACGCGAATTGCAAACCTTCTCTGGCACCATCCTGAAATCGCGATTCTCGTCGCTGTTGCAACGGCAATCGTGGTGGACTTTTTTATCATCCGTTTCGTCTGGCGCGCGGTTAACAAGCCGTTGCCGGATTCAGCGCCTGGTGGTCGCGGACGCGAGTCCGCGCCAACTGAATCCGACCGCGCTCGAGAAAGTGAGCGCCGACTCACGTCGGCGGCTTACCTCGCGTTGTTTTTCACCGGCATGAGCGGAATCCTGGGAACTTTGGCTTTCTTCTCCATGCCAAGACCACCGCAAGTTCTGGTCTGGTCAATTTTGGCGGCGGCACTGCTTGGCATTCTCTTGGCGACTCCAGTGCGCAGGACGCGGCTCGGAAAAAGGGCCTTGATTGGTGGCGGCATCAACACGGCAATCTGGCTGATCGTCGCGGCCTTCACGACTGGGGAACCGCTTTATCAATTGACTGGCACCGTCGCTGATGCCGTCACTGGCAAACCCATCGTCGGCGCACGCGTGGCCGACAATCGTTACGGCGCAGATGCCAATAAAGCGCCGAAAGAAGCATGGACTGACGCAGACGGACGTTACGCGCTTCGCACCTGGCCGGAGGAACACGCCATCGCTGCGTCCGCGCCCGGCTACGAAACCAAGCTGGCGACGTTGACCACCTCGTTGTGGGGCCGCGAACGCAGCGCGCACATGGATTTCCAGTTGCAGCCGACCAACGCCTCAGCCGCCTTGACCTTCGGCCCGGTGCTCGAACGGGTCATTGCCGGCGAAGGCGATGCGAACAAGCGGTTCATTGACTTCGACAGCGGCAAGTTGTTTGCCGCGGCGGAGTTCTTCGGAGCGAAGAGCGAACCCAGTCCGGAGGAGGCGCAGCAGTGGTGGCGGAAAACCGGCATTGATGCGGCGGGCGACACGAGCGCGGCGGTGCGCGGTTTGGTCGGTTTTGAAATGGTGGCCACGCCCGTTCCGAGCGAGGAGTGGGATCGCATGATTCCCGCAAGACTTGAACACTACTTCACTCTGGCCACGCCCGGCACGCCGGTCACGATGTCCGGCCGGGGTGATTTGCCCGCCACCTTCGCCATCAAAACCCGCGAAAACGGTGCTGGCCTCCTGCAAATCACAGGCTTCACCGACAACCCGCGCGACGTGAAAATTCGTTACAAACTGCTCCATCCGTCCGGCGGAACTTCCCAAGTTGACGCCCTGGCAGATTCCGCCCGGCTCCGCGCAGTGGCGTTGTTCAATGACATCGAGGACTTCGGCCACGAGTTCGACGCGGCGTTTGCTGCAACGAATCTGGCCGCGGCACAGACCGGCGTTCGCCGCCTGCTGACACTCCTGACCAACTTCAACGCAACCGTAAAGGGAACGGATTGCGAGTTTCCGCCCGCTGTTTTCGACGACGTCGTCAAAGTCCGCCAGGCGCTGGATGAAGGCGACTGGGAAAAGGCGCGGCTTCGCGCGCGGCACAACGAGGAGTACGCCAGGCGCTTCCGTTTCATCGCCGGCAAGATGGCCGCGCTGGCCGTTCAATTCATTAACAACTCATCGCAACCAACGCAGGCGATGAACACGGCTACCACACCTCAGACGGGTGCTTTCGGCCCGGTGGTCGAGCGGGTGGTGACGAACATGATTGATTTCGATTCCGGCGCGCTCGTGGATCTGCCGCTGCCAACGCAACCGGGGGAGCGAGACCGGGAGAGATATGATTGGATCAAAGAAGAAGGCGTGCCTTGGATGCGCGCCCAAGGCATTGACGCCATTGACGGCAACCACGCCTTGATTGGGGTGGACCTCTGGCTGGTCCCGTTGGCGCGCAGGGAGTGGCAATCTTTGACGCCGGTCGCTTTGCAGAAGAAACTCCGCGAACTGGGCTTGCCCACCGCTCCGAGCACCGATCATCTTGGGGACAACCGAGGCACGTATGGGTTCAAAACGCGCGAAGGCAGCCTGGGCATCGTCCAAATCACCGATGCCAATCTGCCGCGCGGCGTGAACATCCGCTACAAGCTGGTCCAAAGCGCACAGTCATCGGCGGAAGAAGCCAGCCAAACGGTCGCCGGATTGCCTCCCGTCGTCGTCGAAACATTTCCGGTTTCCGGCGTGCGCGACGTGCCGCCGGGCGAAATGGAAATTCGCGTGCGTTTCAGCAAGCCCATGACCGGTGGTTCGTGGAGTTGGTCAACCGCCTGGCAGGATTCTACACCTGAATTCATTGGCAAACCCCGTTACGAAGCCGATTCACGAACTTGTTCCGTAAAAGTGAAGCTAGAGCCGGGACGGACTTACGCGTTCTGGCTGAACTCGGAAAAGTTTCACAACTTCAAGGACCTCGGCGGCCGGCCGGCCGTTCCTTACCTCCTGATTTTCCAGACCAAACCGAAACCAAACTGAAACCAAAACTATGAAAACGAAAACGTTGCTAGCATCCGTAATCGTCGGAGTTCTCTGCCAACTCACACCGGCCATCTGTCGCGCTCAGGACATTGATTCCGTCGCGCCTGTCGTGGTAAAGACCGTTCCGGAAGCCGGGACCAAAGATGTTTCGCCCGGGGTGATGGAAATCAAAGTCACGTTCAGCAAAGAAATGACCGATCAGTCGTGGAGTTGGTCCAACGCGTGGAAAGACTCCTCGCCGACAGCCATCGGTAAGCCCAAATACGAGGCCAACCAACGGACCTGCGTGCTGAAAGTGAAACTCGAACCGAACAAAACCTACGGCTACTGGATTAACAGCCAGAATTTCCATGGCTTCAAAGACAAGCAAGGCCATTCCGCAGTGCCGTATCTGTTGGTGTTCCAAACAAAAGGTCAGTAGTTCCTGCGCGTGACTTCTGAAGCTTCGAGGGCGTCCAGTGCGCCAGGCGACATCTTCGCCACGACGCATTGGACAGTCGTGCTTGCCGCGGGCCGCGAGCACGCGCCGCAGGCAGACGTGGCGCTGGAAGAGTTTTGCCGCAACTACTGGTTTCCGCTCTACGCCTACGTGCGCCGACGCGGCCACTCGAACTAAGACGCCGAAGACCTCACGCAAACTTTCTTCGCGCGTTTTCTGGCAAAGAATTACTTTCCGGCAGACTTACCCCCTGGCGCCGCTCACTTGTATCCCGCCATGTCTTCGAGGCGGAGCAGGACCACCGAATTCATGCCGAAGGAGAAACGCGCCGGGGCCATGGTTCGCCGATTGGGCGAGGCCCCGCGCCCGGCAAACTTGAGCGTGTGTTTGCCCGGCTTCAAGTCGTGCAAGTCGAAGCTGAACCAGGTCCAATCCTCGCCCGAGTTGCAGAGGTCCAGTTCCGGCCCGACGGCCTCGCCATCGAAGAAGGGCTGGTAGCGCGCGCTGAAAACCGACAGGACCAGGACGGCGGCAACCTGGTAGCGACCCGGCTCCTTCACGTCGAAGTCGAATTCGATCTCCGCGTCCGGCTTGCCCGGCGCGTAAATCAAACCCACTTCCTCCTGCGTCACGGACGCGGGCGGGTTGGCGCGGAAGGTCAGGGCTTTCGCCGGCAGCACGCGGTACGGGGCCACGCGGTTCGTGGCCGGCGGCAGCGGTTCTTCGCCCGCCACCGGCGGCGTTTGATACCAGAACGCAACGGAACTCACCCAGTCCGGCCGTTCGTTGGAGGACGACTGTTTTACGCCCGCGTCGGTATAGCTGCTCCCTCTGTGTTCGATGGAAACTTTGAGCGCGGATTTGAAGCGCACCGGATCGGACAGGTGCCAGCGATAAGCGCTGACCCGGTCGCCCGCGAAAAGGCCTTCATACATGGTCACGCCATGGGCGGGTGCGATGAACGGGCGGTAGCCCCAGGAGTCGTTGAAATAATCCTCGGTGCCCGTGCCGCACAGCGACGGTACCGTCTCGCCATCAATGTAGAAACGGTCGTCGCCCTCGCCGAACCAGCCGGTTTTCACCTGGTGGACGGAATGGACCGTGCCCACGTAGTTCCCACGTCCTTTGGTTTCGAGGATGGTGTATTCGCCAGGCGTCGGAGGGAAGGCCTGGTGGTAGCGCGCGTGGAAGTAGAGCGCGTCCTCCGGCAGACTCGGCAGCTTTTCCCAGTCAACGTAGTAGTACACCTCCATGTCACCGAATCCGCGCGCCTCGTTGGTCAACGTGATTTTTGCGCTCTTGCGAAACGGCATCCGCCAGAAACAAGTCCGCGAGCGGCCGTAGGAAGAGACGCTCACCGGCAGCGAATGGAAGTTGGCAACCGCGCCGTGGCCGACCCCGAAGAAATCGCCCAGCGGCACTTCGATGCTCGGCTTCGCCATCCCGTCCCAATAAATCCGCAGCACGAGCGAACGGCCGGCGAACGGGTCCTGCGCGGCAATCGTGTTCCAAATGTGCGTGATTGCGCCCGGCCCGGTCAATTCGGCGAGCACCAGCGTTTCGCCTTCCTTGATCACGCGCGAATCGCCGTTGCTGTTCAGGTCGGGACTGGTGCTGGAGACGCGCCGGGTTTGGGCGTCGGAAAGATGTGTCAGGGCCGCGAGCGGGTTCTCGCCCGAACTGGTGACGCTCGGGCCGGTCGCCACGGGTTGCGCGCGTCCACTGGCAAGGGCGAGCAACATGACCGCGAGCGTCGCCGCCCACGACAGGTATCCAGACGGGTTTTGGAAACGGAGGAGGAGATTTATTTTGAACATGGATAAAACCTTTATTGCTTCGTCAACGGAGACAAGCAAAAAACAACCTGCGTCTCGACAGACTGATACCCTTGTCCGCCTTGTGTGCTCTTAAAGAGGTCGCCCCTTACTTTTGACACAAGTTCAGGTCGCGTTGGTTGGGAATCGTCCTGGAAAATCGGCTCCCGCCGATCCCCACGACCTGCTCGCGATTCATCGGAGTTCACGACAGGGTAGATCGCGCCGGGAGACTGGATGCGTGGTTGGCGCGGCATGGCAAACTCTTTACCTCCGCGCCGGATTTGTGTCAAAAGTAAGGAGCGACCCCTTCACGATGAAATCTCCGTGTCGTATTACCAAGGTGAGGACGTCGCACGAAAAAAGCGCCGCTCCGAACCGGGGGATTGGGTGTCGGTAAAATCAAAGAATCCGCCCACCGCAACGGTGTTGGTGAAGACGGGCGACCAACTGGTCAGGTTCGTCGAACTCTCAACGACGCAGACGCGCCCGGCGCCGCTCAAGACCCGGAGTTGAAAGGGCAAGGCGCCCGGGGGCGAAAGCGCCGCGAGTTTGATGGGGCTGTGCAATAAAACGAAGTTCTTCGCCTGATCAATCACCACTTGCGGCGCGCCATGCTCCATTTGGGGATTGTGCTGCGTCTGATCAAAATAGGAAGTGACTTGGCTCACATACGAATAAGTCTTTGTGCCCAGGCTGGGGCCGGAGGAATTCACCGAGGTGTCGTCAAACATGAGCGTGGAGTGATAGGGCATGTAGTCCGACCAGAGACCGTCCGAATACACATACGAACACACGGGATGGTAAATCGTGTGGATGGTCCGGTCGCCCCAACTTACCTGCCAAGGGTTTCGTCCGTCGCTTTCGGCAATCGCCAGCGTGGACATGGGGGCAATGATGTTGGCCTTGAAGGTCGCCGTTTCCAAGCCCCGCAACCAGCCGTAGTACACCGCGAATTCCGACCGGTGCTCCGCCATCTGCCGTCCCGCCACCGTATTCACCAGGAGGTCGGCCACGCCTTGTAACGACTGGCTGATATAGACGCCATGATGCGGCGCGTCCACCGAGACGAACGTGTCCGTCCCCATGCGCGAGTTCTCCTGCGCGAACATGGTGCGGGTCACGATGCCGCCCATGGAGCCCCCGACCAGGGCCAGGTGATAGTTCGGCACGGCGTTGGCGTCAATCACTTCGATGAAGCGGGCCAGGTTGTCCGCGTTTTGTTTGATATCAATGGCCCCATCCGCATAGTCGAAGAGCACCATGTCCCAACCCTGCGGCCCCAACTCATTGATCAAAGACTACCATCTCGGATCCGTATCGAGTTCAACAAGCGGATCCGAAGTATTGTCGGTATCATACCCGGAAACCACCATCATGACCTTGTCAACAATCCCGTCCGGGCTGACTTGGTACGCCGTGCGATAGCCGGGATGGCCATTCACGGTCGGCACATCATAAGCCACCCCGCCCGCCAGCGTGGAAACACCGGCCAGCATCGCGCCGCCGACCATTAACGCCTGAACCTGCGCCCGCAACTTTCTTGTGGGGATGGGAGACGCTGTGGTCGTGTTGCTTTTCATTTTCTGAAGCGTGGTCCAACGCGTCCAATCATAACGCCGGTTGCGTCCGGTTCAACGCTTGTTTTTCTTGTTTTTTGTGGCCGGGTTGATCGTACTTAGGGCGATAAGAGAAAACATTTCGAGGCGTGTAAAGTTCTATTTTTCGCAAATAAAATGCGCGCATCTCGGCCTCTTGCGCGGGCCGACACCGGATAATCCGCGCGTTGACTTTCTGCCTCGCCCCATCGGAATGGGAAAGATTCAATGAAATGCCAGACATTCCCCTGAACTCACCTCCGATTGTAGTGCCGGGCTGAGAATCCCCCAAAACCAGGTTGTTCCCGCTTTGAACCCCTGAGCCGGTGAAAGTTGATGATAAAGGGGTCGCTCCTTACTTGACACAAGTTCAGGTCGGGTTGGTTGGGCCTCGGTCTGGAACGGCTCCCGCCGATCCCCACGACCTGCTCGCGATTCATCGGAGTTCATGACAGGGTAGACCGCGGCGGGATACTCGATGCGCAGTTGGCGCGGCATGGCAAATTCTTTACCGCTGCGCCGGATTTGTGTCAAAAGTAAGGAGCGACCCCTTCATGCGAGCTATGGCGTTGCAACGCGATAGAATCGCTCAGCGCTCGGAGTCGTTGCACTGTCCACCAGCACAAAAACCCCGTTCGTGCCCGCAATCTTGTTCGTGATAGTGCTCCAATTAACGAAATTTGTGGAGCGCAGCAGCCGATAACTCCTGCCGGGATATCCCATGCCCGAAATCCGCGCGGTTCCGTTCGTCAATCGCTCGATGCTTGTGATTATCGGTCTGATTACACCAATCACGTCGCTGCTCCATTTGCTGCCCTCGCCGAAATAGCGGTCAATTGACGACCAACCGCCCGGGATGGGCGGTGTCGGGTCCGTGGGAGCGATCGGTTTCGTGTAGTGACCAGCGAGAATGTCGTAAAAGGTTATTTCCGTCGGCGTGAGGAGTCGCCCAAAACTCTCGGCCACGAAGCACAAGCCAAAGTTCTTCTGTGCATTGGCAGGCGTTGGAGTCCGAACGCCGTGAACAGCTTGAATGTCTCCAATGGTGACGATCCGATAGTCATTGCTGATGATACTGTTACAGCCTGCCCCATTCGTCGCGACAAACAAGGCCGGGACGGATGAACCCGGAATCAATCCCATCATGTACTTGTCCAGCGGTGGGGCATTCGTTGCGCCGTAGATCATATCGTCGCAATCCGTGGTGAAAGTGCCATCGGCGTTGGTTGTCCAATGCGTCCCTCCGACCAAACTGTGCGCGCTGCATGCCGCCGGGTAATGACTGCCGTCGTTGTCCAGTCCCAGCGAACCGCTGGTATGGGAAGCCCATTGATGCAGGAGTTCGTGACTGGCAACTCCGTCATACACCCCTCTGTGAACGGCATCCAGAATGTTAATCCCCAGTAACCGTCCAGTGCTGCCGTAATACGCAGAGTCGTTGATGTTGGTTGCCAAACCTGTCCCACTGTATTTCACCTGCACGGTGCTATGGACTCCCGCGATACCATTGGCCGGATACGCCAGGTAGGGAACGTACTCAGCGTGATCCATTGAGAAGAACACAAAGAAGTCAAATGCATCCGGCAGGACGGAGTAAGTCGGGATGGTCAGACTGTTGATTGCTGAGAACGTCGCTCGGAGCGATAACTGCGTCTGGCGTTTACCCGTGGAAATGTTGACCAGGTGCGGCGAGATCACAATGTTTGATGCGAGTTGATAAGTCTCCACCAGCGGAACGTTCGTGCTCAAAACTCCCACCGTTGGGGTGATAAGGAACTGGTTGGTGATACCGTTCGTTTCGACGATTCGCAACGTACCAATTTGCACAAAATGAAGACCGGCAGGACTGAACTGCTCGCCATAAAGATGCTCTGGAATATACAATCCGGGAAAACGAATGCGTTCACTTGTAAAGATGCGGTCTGAAGCGACACGGTCGCCATTCAGACCGTCGTCGCTAAGATTCTGAGTATCGGCTCCCACTACATAGCCAGCCGTTTGCAAAGTGACCCGATTAACCAAGCCGTTGACGTCCACTTCCAAGCGAAACGAATCCACGCTGTCATTGCGAATCACACCGGGGACACACTCCCAGGCGCGCATCCCAGCCGGGAGAACCGTGGGCGGATTGGTCTCTTTGGGAGGTTTGGCTGCGGCAACTGCGAGAGCGAGGCGCTCCTGCAGATTCCCTCGCGTGCCACAAAGGTTGGGAACGCCGTTTTTATCAAAACCGATAGTGGCCTCGACAGGTATTCCGAGGCTCTGGAGCGGAGCGCGCGCAATGTTGCTCCGCGATTGAGCGATCAATCCCGAAACAGTCATTGCCAGAATGGCAACGACAGCCACGAGCCTCGAAATATGTCTTGTCTTAAGCATGGAGCAAAATGTACCGGGTGACTTCGCTAGATTGGCGCTGATCATAGCTCGAGCAAGATGTCGAGGCGACCGTCATTGTCGTAATCTCCCCAAGCCGCGGAGCTATCTGCAACCCCTGGCAAACCGGCATTGATGTTGGTAAACCCGCCCTTGACCGGCATCACCGTCATTGCCAACCCCAAAGCCGCCAGCGTCACGACCAGCCACTGACGCCAAGGCTGGTCAAAGCGAAAGGTCACTTCTGGATTTCGCCCGGCCACCGCGTTTTGTCCGGCACTCATAAAGAGATCCTCCGGGATGAATTGATAAAAATTTTCTTTCCTGACGGGCCGCCCCTTGATTGTCGCTGCGCGCGTCACGGAAAATTGGTTCTGAGTCCCGCCCATTCTAAATGAATAATGTCAGGTGCTAATGAATGTGTCAAGCTACACTTTAGCGGGTTTTCTGTACGAAGGCTGGGCAGATCGTGATCACCCTTTTTAGACTTCGGAAAGGGGTGCTGCTGGTAATGGTGGCATGTGTGCCGTTGATCGCCTACGTGTCGTGGCTCCGCCCAAACACGCCGTGGTTCAGAGCGCAAAGATGGCGTCCATGGCCCGCGACGTGTTGTGGATGAGCACTTCCGGGCAGTGTTTGTAGAACGGCACGGGAGGAATCATTTCCGCCGCCACCCAACCTTGGTAACCCGCGGCTTTCAGCTCCGCCATGACGCCGGGCCAGTTGACATCGCCGGAGAGCAGGTCGCAGAAACCGTCCACGCCGCCCACCGCGCGCCGGTAATCCTTGAAATGCACGCGCCGGATGCGGGCGCCCAGCGCGGCGATCCAATGTTCCGGATAGCCGGTGGCCAGCGTGTTGCCCACGTCGAGATAAGAGCCGACCCGCTCGCTGCCAAAGCCGTCAATGAACGCCTTCATTTCCAGCGGGCTGAGCAGAAATTTGTTCCAGACATTCTCGATGCCGAGCGTGACCCTGGCCTTTTCCGCCGACGGCAGCGCGGCCTGGATAAGGTCTTTGGCGCGTTCGTAGGCGAGGTGGTAAGGGACGATCTCTGCACCGGGGATGAAATCCACGCCCACGGCGCCCGGCACTACGAGAATGGTGTCAATGCCCAGTGCGGCGGCGCACTCGATTTGCTGCTGCAAAATCCGCGCGGCCTGCTCGCGCGTGGCCGGGTCGGCGCTGACGGCATTAGCGCCCCAGTAAAGTCCGGTGGCCAGACCGCTGAGTTCGAGGCCGCACTTCTTTGCCAGCGCCCGCACGGGTTTCAGGTCCGCCGGAGTGCTCTTGAGGTTCACCGGGCCATCCTCACTCAAATCAATTTCAAATCCCGCAAAGCCCGCGTCCTTTGCCAGGCGCATTTTTTCTTCGAGCGACCAATTTCCGCAAAACGACCAGATGCTAATGGATTTTTTCATATTAGGTTCATCGCGGAGCCGGGAACGGAACATCATACGGGCCGCGACCCACGTCCACCGGGGCCACGTCCTGGTGTGGCTCGCGCGCGGGGGTGAGCGCGCTGCGGATCGCATCCAGGTAGCCGAAACCGAATTCCGTGTGCGGTTCGATGTAGGCGCCTTCGCCCCATTCGTTCCACGCCTCGATGATCAGCATGTTTCGCAGACGCGGATGGTTTGGATTTTTTTCCAGCAACACGCGCGCGTCCCGCAAATGCTGACGAAAAAGTTCCGGCGTGCGGTCGAAGCGGATGAAATCGTTCTCGCCGTGCCACGGGCGGCTGTCCCAACCGCCACAGACCGGCGGCACCAACGGAATGTCTGCCGTCTCGAGAATGTGCTGCCATTGACGGCGATAACCTTCGAGGATCGTGGCGAACGGCGCGCGAAATTCGCCCGCTGGCACGCCCAGATGCGGCCACGTGTAACTCGTCACTGCGTCGTAACCTTCCGCCGCCGCCTGCCGTGCTTGTGCGGCATCATTGACGCGCGCGATGAGGTAAAGCCCTTTCAAGCCGGCGCGCACACACTCGGCCCGCATCGCGTCGAACACGGGGCGCACCTGGTCGGCGCCGAGATCATGCGTCAGATTTTCCGGCGCAAAGATGATCACGACCGGTTTGCCGTCCAGGGTCACGTGTTCCGGTTGGCGGAAGTAGTTTTCAATCCAGAAGCGCGTCACGTTCAGGCAATCCTCGCGGGAGGACGTGCCGGGCGGATTGTGGTTGGCCCACAGCAGACAGAACTTGAGCAACGAGCGGTAGCGCGCCTTGAAATAACCGTCGTGCAAGCCGTGTTCGAGTTGACGCTGGCCGCGCACCCAATACCAGTCGTAGATGAAAAACGTGATGCCGTGCTCGACCGCCCACTTGATGTGCCAGTCGGCAACTTCGGGATCGCCCTCACGATACCAGCCCAGCACGGGTCGCCGCTCAGGAAAACTCTGGAGCGGCTGCCACTGCTTCGCAGACGGCCAGCCCGGAAAGTAATAGACGCCCACCTCGAATGGCCCGCGCACGGGCTTGGGCACGGGGACGTAACCGCGTTTCGCGTCGCGCGGAATCGCTGTGACACTCAGCGTGGCCGTGGCGGCAACTTCCGACGCGTTGCCGGCGCGAATCACGAGCGCGGCTTCTCCGGAGATCGGTTTTTTTGCAGCGACCGTCCAACGCAACGTCGTCTCCTCGCCCGGTGCCAGCGCCGCGCGCGTTGTAATCACATTCGTCAGCGTACGAACGCCGTCGGGCAGGCGCAGGGTTGCGGTGACATTCGTAACCACCGCGCCGCCGTCGTTGGCTACGCGGGCCGCGAGCGCGAGTGGCCAGCCCGCGCGGGCGGGAAAATCCTCGAACCCAAACCATCGGACCTGCAATTCGGGTCCGCCCTGCGGCGTGGCCGACGCCTTGAACCACTGAAGGCGCGCGGTGGCTCCCGGCTCGTCCGAGGGCCGCAGCGCCAGCGTGATGATTTTTCCACGCCAAGGCCGCGAGGTGGACAGCGGCACGTTGTAAGTGTGCTCGCGACCGTCGGCGTGGATGGGAAAAGCATAGCTGTGCAATCCTGCGCGATCCGCCGCGGCGAAGTGCAGCGTGGCGTGATGCCCGCAGTCCACGGCCATGCGCAAACTCACGTAAGACCGTTGGTCGGCGTCGAACCCGACCGGCGGGGCCACGGCCAGACCGGATGGCTCGTTCAGGGTCACGGCCAGCGCGCTGTTCGTGGCGGTCACGGCGGCGCCGTCTTCGCCGCGCCAGTTTTCCGCGCCCCCGCTGAAGTTGAACTCCGGTTCGACTGGCGCGGGCAGTTCCGGCGCTTTCACGACGCGCAGCGAATCGAGTTCAAAATTCGCCGCGTCGTAGAGATCCAGGCGCAGCCGCACGATCTGCCCGTCCGGATGCCAGAACGGCCGGACGCGATACGTGTGCCATTCCTTGCCGCCGGCGACGGGAAAGCGGGTGGATTTTTCCTGGGAGAAACCGCCGTAACGACCCGTCGTCGTGTTGCTCCAAAAAATCTCCGCCAGGCCATCGCGATCCGCCTTGAGCCGCACTTCGATCACGTCCCACGGGTCGGCGGGCAAATCGAGGCGCGGCTGATATTCGAGGATCGGGTCCAGTCCGGCACCGCGCGCGCGCCACGCGCCGCCGGCCACGCGCGCGTCGGCGAGGTGGGCGTTCGCCTGCCAGTCTTCGGAATCGCCGTCGCGATTGAAGTGCCACTCCGACGCCGTGCCGCCGGTGGCTTTGGGAAACAACGCCAGCAAACTGTCGGCAAAGAGGCCCATGCCTTGCGCATTCGGATGGTTGATCGAATTCAGCATGAGCGTCGAATATGGAATGCCCTGCCGCCACAACCGGCCATATCGCAGGGATGCGTCGGCGATGGCAATGTCATGTCTCGCCGTGAATTGCCGCAGTCCTTTCACGTAGGCCCGCGGGTCATCGTCAATCTCGCGTTCCTTCGTCAGGCCCATCCAATCCGGTCGGACGTAATGCGGCGAGAGGATGATCCACTCCGCGCCGATGGCTTTGAAGTCCGCGAGGAGTTTTCCGTACCGTTGCTCCACTTGTTCCTCGTTCAGCCCGGCGTCGTTGACGAATTCCGACACGATGAGGTCCGGCTTTTGCGCGAGTACCTTCTCGGCGTAGTTGTGTTCGCTGCCGGGCGGCTCGGCGAGATAACTGCCGGTGTTGCGTCCGCCCCAGGCTTCGGTGACGAGTTCGATCTGCGCCTGGGGGAAGCGTGCGCGCAGCCGGGTGACAAACTGCTCCTGCCAGCGCTGGTGCTCCCAATCCGGCACGAAGGTGCCGACAGTCACGCTATCGCCCCAAGCCAGAATCCGCAGCGGCTGGCCCGAGCGCAACTTCGTCATCGTGCGCGGAAGGAATTTTTCGGCGGGCGTGGGCGACTCGGGAGGCGGCTCCGGGAAAACCGTCTCAAGGATTGGGAAAAGATTTTGCGGGTCGAGCTTCGGAAGGACACCCGGCAACCAGACGTTGGCGAGGCGGCGTTCGCCTCGCCGCAACACGGGCGGCGACGGTGCGGCGGACTTCGCTTCACCCGCCCGTAGTTCGATGCGCCGGTCGGCGGTGAGCACAATCGAGTCGAGCCGCAACAGCCCGTGCCGATAACTCGCGAACACCGCCTGCCCCTCCTTCACATTGCCATCGGCGCGGCGACCGAATGTGCCCCAATCGAGATCCGCATCGTAATCCTGTCCCATAGCGAGCAGCGGCGCATCCGGCTCAGGGCCGAGGCGCAACACCAGGCTCGCGGGTTGGAGTAGATGAGGCGTTGTGCATTCCTGCGCGAGCAACGCCTGCAACCGCGCGCCCTTCGCCCAGCCGCCAGCTTGGGGATTGAACAATGGCAGCGAAGCATGCCGCTCGGCGGTGACCGTCAGCCAATTCGGCGGCGGCACATCAACCGCGTTGGTCAGCGTGGCGCCGTTGTCGAGCATCGCAACGACTTGAATCTGCCAATCACCTGTGAGCGTCAGTTCGACGGGCGGTGGCGGCGTGGCGGACGCAAAGAACGCCGCCATGACGGCGGCAAAACAAGCTGCCGCCCGCCACGCGAGTTTGAAGTTGAGCCGCCGTTGGCCGTGAAAGATTTGCATGAAGACGTGGTGTTCCGATTGTCATCCCGACGCAATTACCGACAGTCTTGTAGCCCTCCATTGGTTGGGAAGCAATGCGGAATCCGCCCCTTTCTCTCCGCTCCCACAAAAGGGATCGTGTCATACCCACCTTTTCAGCCAGGCCCACGCTTCGGCCTGCATTTCGGCGTTGAATTCGTGGGGCGTATCGTAGAGCCGCAACCGGAGTTTATCGGGCACGCCTGCTTTCTGGTAACAGGCTGTGAGTTTGTCAAACGCGGCCCGGACCCCGTCCGGGGCGAACAGTGTGTCTTTGCTGCCATTGATGACCAGCAACGCCGAGGGCATGGCCAGCGAAGCGACGTCCGGATAATCGAGATGGCGATAGAGGCCAGGCACGACCTTGGTGTGGCCGATGGTGTTCACCACATGCCGCTTCAATTGGAATGGAATGGAGGTCATCCACCCGACGACCACCGCGGCCTTGATGCGCTCGTCGAGGGCCGCCAAGTGACAGGAGCGCAAGCCGCCGACCGACAATCCGACGCAGCCGATGCGCGTCTTGTCCACTTCGGGGCGCGTAACCAGGTAGTCCACCGTGCGAAGATCGTCCCAGAACATCACGCCCGGCCAGGTGAAGCCGGCGGCGTAAATCGTGCGGCCGACGAGCGACTCGCTTTGTGAGGCGCGCTGGTTGAACGCGGCAATTCTTTCCGCCGCAATGTCCACGGGCCGGTCGCGCCAGTCGGCGGGGTCCTGATCGAGCAGCATCCGGCGTTCGCCCCAATAAAACATGTCTATGACGATCACCACATAACCCCGCCGCGCCAGCACCGAGGCCGTGCTGTTGCCGTCGTAATATTGCTTTTTGAATTTGGTTAGAACGGCGTGCTCTTCCTCCAGCTCCACCAGCTTTTCCTTGCCCCAAAAATAAAAAGCGCCGTGGTCGTGCAGGGCGATGATAGCCGGCGCCGGCAGCTTTGTGTTTTTGGGAATCAGCACATACGCCGGCACCCGCACGTCCGGTGTGGTATTGAAATACAGCTTTTCCCGAAAGTAATCCCCGCAGTCCTTGCGCTCGACGATTTCGGGCCGGTGGGGGCACTTGGGCGGAGCATAGTCCAAACAGTCGAACAGCTTGGCCCGCGCCCGGCGCTTCCAGGCGGGCAGGCTCCGAAACCGCGGGTTCAGGAACGAAAGAGGAAATTCTCCTTTGACCGCCTGGCTCGCGATGAACGGGTAGAGCGAGCCAACATCCGAACCAGTGACGGCGTCGGACAAACCCTGCCCGGGAACCCCCGGCGCGCCGGCGCGGGCCTCCGGCAGCACCAGTGGCGGCAGGCAGAGCGAAGCTGCCATCCACTGCATGAATTCCCGGCGTGTGAACATAACTTCAACCCGCCCGGCTTGCCGCAGCAGGTCTGTTCTTTTGTAGTCTCAACGGGAGCCGGCAGTCAACAGCGTTTGCGCGTCGAACGTCTGGGCAAGCCTGTGATCGGCGAGGTGGTCGTTCTTCCAACCACCTTGCTTGCCATCCACAAATAGGATACTTTCATCCCCATGAGCACGGTGAAAGAAATTGAGTCGGCCATCACCCAGCTTGAACCCAAAGACGTTCATGCCGTGGCGGACTGGTTGCAGGAATACCGCGAAGAGTTGTGGGACAGGCAAATCGAAGCGGACGCCAAAGCCGGGCGGCTCGACAAGTTGATGGAAGAGGCCAAGCAGGACTATCTGGCCGGTCGCTGCAAGCCGCTTCCATGAACAGCTTCACCTCCCCGCGATTCTGGCGGCATTACAACTCGTTGTTGCCTGACATCCGACGCAGAAGTCCCTGAAAGCCGCCGGATTTCCCGAAGCTCCCCAAGGCAGTGAATTTCCATCGGCGTCTCCGTGCGGGCAATTCACAGCTTGCCGGCGGTGGATTTTCGTGGATAGTTACAGCGATGAGCGCACAAGACGTGATTGAACAAATCAAACACATGCCGCCGGCAGAACGGGCGCAAGTGGCCAAGTTCGTCGTGGAAAACGATGATTCCTGGATTCCAGCCGAGTTCAAGGAGGGCATGGACGACATCGCTGCCGGCCGGGTCGTGGATTTGGACACCGCTTTGAACGAGCCGTATCCTGGCGATAAATGAACTATCGCTTCCGCGCCGCCAAATCCTTTTGGCGCAGTTGGAGCAAGCTTTCGGCGGATCAGCAGCAAGCGGCCCGAAAAGCCTTTCCGATTTTCAAGCAGAACCCGTTCGATCCGCGCCTTCGGGCGCACAAAATCCACCGGCTCTCCGCGCACTATGGCCGCACGATCTACGCGGTGGACATTGCCGCCGACCTGAGAGCCGCCTTTTACGTTGAGGGCGAAACGGTCTGGTCGGTTTCCATCGGCACACACGGCATCTACAAGGGTTGAATCAAAGGTCAACGCCACCTGTCTCGCCAAAATCCGATGAAGGCCGAAGACGCAGGGAAAACTGGAGAAGCTCTCTTTGCGGCTCGGCGACGATGCCGGGACATCATTCCAGTATTGATCGCACCACGACACAAAAACGAAAAAAACGTTGCCGAGTTCGGGGTGTGGTGCTAGAAAGCAAGGCATGAAGTACGCGCAGGGCAGAACCTCCCGATGCGTCGGTTTTGGTCCGGACGGATTCACGCTCGTCGAGTTGCTGGTGGTCCTCGCCATCCTTGCGATTCTGGCGGTGATGTCATTGCCGGCGCGGGCCACGGCCACGGCCAAAGCCCGCCAGGCCAGTTGCTACAACAACTTTCGCCAACTGCAGCTTTGTTGGCTGCTCTACAGCAACGACCACGCCGACAAGCTCGTGCCGAACGTTACAGAACCGGTAGGCGGGCGGCTACTGATGAGGAGCAGTTCAGGGTCGTGGGTGCGGGGCAACGCGTATCTGGACATCACGACCACCAACATCGAATCCGGCCTGCTCTACACTTACAATCCCTCCACCGGCATCTACAAATGTCCCGCCGACAGGTCCACCGAATTGGACCAGGGCCAGATTCCGCGTTCGCGGAGCGTGTCCATGAGTTTTTACATGAACGGGGAAGATAATCCGGGGAGCGGTTGGTACAACCGTGTCTGGCACACGCAGTCGCAGATCGTCGCGCCGGGGCCATCCAAGGCGGCCGTGTTTGTGGATGAACACGAGAATAGCATTACGGCTTGCACCTTCTATTCCAACTCCCCCGTTCACAATTTCTTCGGCACGGACAAGTATCAATGGATCAACTTCCCGGCCACGCGGCATAACAAGGGTTGCACGTTCTCGTTCGCCGACGGGCATGCGGAGACGTGGCGATGGCAGGAGCCGCGAACCATGGAGATCAGCAAAGAACTACCTCCTCCTCACAATTGGATCATGTGGCCGGCGCATGACTCCGCCGGCCCCAATGACCGCGATCAGCAACGCCTTTTTGGGGCGCTGCCGGAACATGACCCCTCCTGAACCGGCGCGCCGGCGGCGTCCCTCCCGGCCTACGGCGGCGGTGGTGTGACCGCGCGGTAAAAACGTGCCGGATTCGAAATGGCGGCCGGATCCGTGATGGTCATGGCGGTGGTATTAAACGCCAGGTTGGTCAGCGTTGCCCAATGGACGAGGTTGGAGGAGAACTGAATGGAGTAAAGGAAACCAGCCTGGGCGTTCAACACCATCTGCATTCGCCCGCCGACGAGCGCCGCGGATGAGAACCACGGCGCCACGCTGGGTATCGCGCCGGCGACCTCAACGGCACGATAGAACCTGTGCGGGAGGACCAGCGATTGTGGATCGGTAAAATCAATCGGCCCCACCGACGGGGCATTGGTATGGATCGGTTGCCAATCCAACAGATTGGTGGAGGCGTAAATCACAACCTGATTCACCCCGGAAGAACCAATCAAACGCATTCTGGCGCCGCCAGCACCCGCCGAATAGCCACAGGCGCTCCGGTCAAATTGAAATGGCGTTTGCACGGCAAGGGTTATGGGCGGCCCGGTCACGGCCCCCAACGCATTGCTGATGATTACCTGATATATGCCAGAATCAACCCAGGAGACACTGCCGAACACCAGCGCGATATTGGTCGCCCCTGAAATGTTCGTTCCGTTGAATTGCCATTGATAAGTGGCCATCGCTTTGCCCAGTGAACCGCTGGTCAACATGGCCGATTCGCCCGCGTGAACCGTTCGGGCAAAAGCGTGCCCGATCACCGCCAGACTGTGAGCGCCGCCGGCGCCGATGCCGGCCACCCCGGTCGCGGCGGATGGAACCAAGCACTGGTTGAGGGACGTGTCGCCCCAGGAAATGAGCGAGCCATCGCTGCGTAAAGCCAGGCTGTGGTCGTCGCCGGCCGCAATGGCAATGACATTGGTCGCTTGCGGGGGTGTAATGGTTTGGCCAAGCAGATTATCTCCCCAGGAGACAACGTCACCATCGTTTTTCAAGGCCACGCCATGGTATGCCCCGGCGGCAATCGCCAATACGTTAGTGATGGACGAAGGGACGGAAGGGACAGAATACCCGCCCCAGCCGATGACGACGCCATCTGCGCGTAACGCCAGACGATAGTTGTTTCTGGCCGAGATGGCTAACACGTTGGTCGCCGTTTCAGGAACTTCATTGCTGCCAACACCCCAGGCGACAATGGAACCGTTTGCCAGCAATGCCTGACTGAAGCCAGCCCCGGCGGCGATGGCCACAACGCCTTGCGCCGTCACCGGCACATTGGTTTGCCCGCTGGAATTATCGCCCCAGGCAATTACGCTTCCGTCCAACTTTAACGCGAGACTGTGGGTTTCTCCTTCGGCAATGGCAACCACTCCGGATGCCGAGGGCGGCACGTTGTTTTGCCCGTAGGTGTTGTCACCCCACGCGACCACGGCACCATCGGCGCGTAATGCGAGATTGTGATCGCCGCCTCCGCAGACCGCTATAACATTGGTTGCGCTGACCGGAATGGCGAGTTGTTCAATCGAATCATCCCCCCAGCCAATGACTGGCGTGATCGCCATGTTAGCCAAAAGGCCGGTGAACGATCCGGCATCATTGGTGATCACCATATTCAAGATGCCACTATCACCATAAACCAATGGATCGAAACAAACAGATGCCTGCTGGGCTCCGCTGATGCGCCCGTTATCCACCAGGTCGCTACCATTCAATTGAGATTGATAGGACAAAGGTTGCTTCCCGGTGCCGTTTGCCGACAAGCAGAGAGAGGAGCCCACCAGATAGTTTTGTTGGACTGGATCTGCCGCCGTGAAATACGGTGTTTCAGACACGGCAACATCTACCGGGTCACTGGTCACTTGTCCCGAAACGTTGCTGGCGATAAGGGTATAAATCCCCGAATTGGTCACCTGAACATCCGAAAGATGCAACCAGCGATTGGTCAAACCGGCAATGGCAACTGAATCCTGATACCATTGATAGGTCATGGGGTAGGTGCCATCCACGCCCAGACAGAGATACACCTCACCGCCAACGTGAGCGTTGACTGAGCTTGAAGTGCTAACAAATCGTGGCGGCCCGGTATTCGTCATGGCGATCTGGTGGTTTTCACCGCAGCCAATGGCACCAACATTGTTGAGGCCGGGAGGGGTATTCGTGATATCGGCATAATTCAATCCCCACGCGGCAACGCTTCCGTCATTGAGCACGGCGAGGCTGTGGCCATAGCCGGCAGCAATGGCGATGGCATTGGTAACCGCAGCGGGAATGGACGACTGGCCATAGGAATTGTCTCCCCAGGCAATGATGTTGCCATTCACTTGCAAGATCAGGCTGTGTTTCCAACCTGCAGCAACGGCTACGACATTGGTGGCCGAGGAAGGCGACAAATATTCAGAACCCCAAAGCGTGACCGAATGGTCGGAGCGCAAGGCAAGGACATGATCGTAGCCAGCGGCTATGGCGATGACGTTCGATAAATAGGAAGGAATATCAGTCTGCCCGTAATCATTATTGCCCCAGGCGACAACCGTGCCGTCGGCTCTCAAGACAACGCTGTGCGCCGAGCCAGCCGCAATGGCAATAACATTCGTGGCCGACGGCGGAACATTGGTCTGTCCGTCGATATTTCCACCCCAGGCAATTACGGTTCCGTCAATTTTTAATGCCAAACTGTGATGACCACCCGCGGCAATCGCAACGATGTTGGTGACTGATGCCGGCACGTTGGTTTCACCCACCGAGTTGTTACCCCAGGCAACAACTGTCCCGTTACTTTGAAGGGCGAGATTATGGAACGCGCCGGCGCTGATCGCGATCGGATTCGCTATTCCAGGAGGAATGTCACGTAATTGATCAGTATAAGCCCCCCAAGCAACAATAGTTTGCCCTTGGCACGGCAGGATGAACAGCAGAGTGAGGAGCAACACCACTCCCCTGATTTTCCAAATGACGCTTGATGCACATGCCGCTTTCATCCGGATTTTAATGCTAGACATTTCGGCCAGGGTTGGCAACAAAAAAATGTTCAAAAAAGTGTTCCGACAATCTCCTGCTGGGCTTCCTGATATCCGTGCCGGAAATGTCGGCGAAGTTGAAGGAGCCGGAGACGAAGGAGCAGAAGTTTGAAGACGTGGTGAAGGAGGCGGAGCAGGCTGCCGTTCTCGTACTCGCGTACTGAATGTGCGGCCAGATTTAACGCAAAGACGCAAAGACGCTAAGGCACAAAGAGCCGGCATTTACTTTGCGTCTTTGCGCCTTTGCGTTAAGATTTTCGGCGGCGCGCACGGAGTGACGCGCCCTACCACGTTGCCTAATTTGGGAATTTTCTTTATGGCAACGGCTCTACCTGAGCCAAAGGTCGATCGGCTTCCGCGCCTTGCTGCGGAATGGCAGATTCACTTTGCGCCCCGTGCCGGCCGATTGATACGCCGCCATCATGATTTCAAGAACCGCCCGGCCATCCTCGCCGGTGACCACGGGCTCCTTGTCTTCGCGGATGCACTCGATGAAATGTTTCAACTCCTGCGGGTAACCCTGGTTGAAGGCTTCCTCGAAGACGGTGAATGACCACCCCTTGGTCGTGCCGGCCTTTTCCATCGCGTACCCATAGCCGGCCTCGCTGTAGGTGAGGGCGGCGTTGCCCATGAACAAGTCGGCGTATATGACTCCGCCGGTGCCGTAAACTTCCACGCGGTCGTCCATGCCGCCGTGCTTGGCCCAACTGTTTTCGGCGACGCCTACCGCGCCAGACGCAAACTCCACGATCACCAGCGAATTCTCCTCGGCGCGGGTGCGCCGGGCGTGGATCAGACCGCTTTGCAGGTGCGCCTGCACGCTCACCGCCTTTGGCCGGCCGCCCAGCATCCAGCGAAACCACGCAATGCCGTGGCATCCCATATCCATAATTGCGCCGCCGCCCGATTGGTTGATGTCGTAAAACCAGTCGCTGTGCGGGCCGCTGTGCTTCTCGCATTGGCGCATCTGGAAAATCTTCCCGACCGCACCCTCTTTGACGAGCTTGCGCACGCGTTCGTACTTGGGCGCGAAACAAAGTTCCTCGGCGTAACAGAGCTTCCGCCGGGCGGCGCGGCAGGCGGCGATCATCTGGTCGGCTTCAGCGAGGTTCAAGGCGAGCGGCTTCTCGATGATCACGTGTTTGCCTGCCCCGGCAGCGGTCATCACCGCGCGGCGATGCAGGAAGTTCGGCAGGCAGATATCCACCACGTCGCAACCCGACCGGGTAATGGCTGCGTCGAGGTCGGTGAAGACCTGCGCGATGCCGTGCTTTTTTGCGAAGGCCCGCGCGCGGGCCGGCTTGCGCGTGTACACCGCCACAACCTCCGCGTCGGGCACGAACCGTTGGTAGGACTCCATGTGAATATCGGCGATGAAACCCGCCCCCAGCAAAGCAATCTTCGTCTTGTTCATTGCCGGGATTGTGTCGCAGGAGCCCGCGGCTCCAGCAACAAAAATCTCGACGGCGGGTCAGCCGGGCAGTGGTTGAGGTGGTGGCAACGAGGCATCGCTACTACTTTGGACGGCCTCCACTGCATCGCACTGTTGAGCCTGGTCGTCTTCTGATTTCTTGCTTGCGCTATTCTTGAACCAACTCAAAAACACCCTGATCGTATTGGCGCGTCCGGCAGGACTTGAACCTGCAACCTTCTGATCCGAAGTCAGAAGCTCTATCCAATTGAGCTACGGACGCCGCCGGGAATTTGAAATCGCAAATCTCAAATTGAAATCTGGAGGTGGGGTGGCCGACGGGATTCGAACCCGCAACAACAAGCTCCACAAGCTTGGACTCTACCATTGAGCTACGACCACCAACCGGCCTAAGCGTAGTTTTTCGCGGCGTCACCGTCAAGTTCGCGTGTGGCCACCAATCCCGCCGCGTTCCGGACGTGTGCATCTTGACAGTACCCCCAGAATGTCGGTGTTCGGTTCCTCATGGAT
>CAYIOH010000003.1:24448-27506 GCA_964364975.1 uncultured Bifidobacteriaceae bacterium | reverse complement strand
GCTTCCTGATCAGCGGGCGGGGCGCTCACGCATACGGGTGGCGCGCCGCATTCTTCGTGGCATTGCTTCCGGGGCTGGGGCTGGCGATGCTGGCGCTGTGGCTGCCCGAACCCGGTCGCGGCTCCAGCGAAGGCCGGGTGGACACGGCGCACCGACCCGGCTCGCCTTACCTGGTGTTGCTCGGAATTCCGACCCTCCTCTGGATCATCATTTCGGGCGCACTGCACAACTTCAACATGTACGCGGCAACTTCGTTCATGACGGCGTTCCTGGCACGGTACCACGCACTGGACCTGAAAACGGCGGCGTTCGCGGCGTCAGTGATCTTCGGGGTGTCCGGCGTGGTGGGTTTGCTGGCCGGAGGTTGGGCGGCGGACCGGTTCGGCGGCAAACGAACGGACGGACGGTTGCTGTTGTCCGCAGTGACGCTAGCCGCGGCGGCGCCGTGCATTTATCTGGGCTTGCGCCAGCCCAGCGGAGCGATCGTGCCATTCGTGCTGCTCTCGGGCACGGGACTGGCGTTCGTGTATGTGTACTACTCGTCGGTGTACGCCGCGATCCAGGACGTCGTCGAGCCTTCGCTGCGCGGGACGGCCATGGCGCTTTATTTCTTTGCCATGTACGTGCTCGGCGGGAGCCTCGGGCCGCTGGGAACGGGTATGCTGAGTGACTATTTTGCGCGTCAAGCCATGACGCATGCCGGGGCGACCGCGATGACGGAATCGTTCAAAGCGAGCGGACTCCATCACGCCATGCACGCGATCCCGGTGCTGTGCCTCGTGCTGGCGGCGGTGTTATATGCGGCTTCGCGAACGGTGGGGCGCGACATGACGCGGCTGCGCACGTGGCAGGAATCGCGACCGGCACAAACAGCGACGAGTACGGCTTGAGGCTGCCAGCCGTAACCATGCAGCAGGGCTGGCAGTTTGCCGAACACGCTCTCCACGGGCCGGGCGGATCGCTGACCAGTGCGGTGGCGCCGAGCTTCACGGTTGAGTTGGACCGCCTCTTTGCGGCCTGACCAGAGGGGCAAAAGGGAGACCCTTTATTGACCCGCGCGGAGAGAACTGCCCGTGGTGATCAGGACCCCAGCGAATAAGATCAGGCTTTGTCGCCTCACGCGGCGCAGCTTGGCGCAGCCCAGCGTTCGAGTGCAACTGTGGAGTCCCGATGCCCATTTTGCCGCGACCACTCCCCGGAAGCGGGCGGGAATCTGCACGGACTACGGCGGGAGAAACACAGAGGTATATCCCGCAGCCAGCGCGAACTGGTGCTGTTGGTGATCGGCGGTGACAAACTGGTCGAAGCCAAATTCCATCATCGCTACGTGCAGCAGGTCGGCGGTGCGCACCGGCTGGGTCAGCCCATGTTTGCGGGAGAGTTCGGCGACAGCATCGAACACTTCGTCGTAGTTCACTTCGAGAAAGCCAAGCTGGCCCGACTGCAGATGCTGCTCAAAGAGCGCCAAGCCCGCTTGATACTGCGGCATCGTCAGCAGCGGCCGGCCCGATGCGTCGCGGAGCCAAGTCTTGCGTCGGGCGACATGGAGAATCTCAATCTCGTTGAAGCGGGACAACAGGGCTGGCGGATCGTATTGCTAGAGCAAGGCGAAAGCCGCCGGCGAATTGGGTTCAGGCCAGTAGAGCTTGAAGAGAAATCCGCTGTCGAAATACGCCCTCAAAACCGGTCTTCCTTGTCCTGGGCCAGCAATTCCGTCGCGGTGGGGCCGGAAGCGGGGCCGTCCGGGAAATGCTGCTGCCAGTGCGCCGGGTAATCAGGCCACTGGGCGGCACGAGGTTGGATTCCGCCCTTGCGCGGTGGCTGCAGCACCACCCACGGTTGACCATTGTGAGTCACGAGGATGCTTTCGCCGGCGCTGGCCATCTCGGCAAACTTCCCGAAATGCCTTTCAGCTTCCTGCTCAGTGATCGTTTTCACGCTGGAACATTCGCCCAGCGACGCTGGGATGTAAAGGCCCGCGTTGTGTCTTGCGAAGTCATTGCCACTGCCGACCGAATCCGCCACACTCGCTCGCGATGCCTAACCCGAGCATTCTTGCCGACCTGCCCAAACACACGCGCGAAGCCGTCCGCTTCTACTGGCAAACGCGTTCCCAGCAGTTGGAGAAACAGCGCAAGGCCGGCGGCTCGGATCAGGGATCGCGCAGCGCCGTCACCGGCGGCGCACAAATGGATGGCTTTATCGAACTGCTCACGAAGCTCGTCATCGAAGCCGGCATTGACGCCAAGCACATTCACTACCGAGATTCGCTCGAACTGCCCGGTTACTTCCGGCCAAACAAGAAGTGGGACTTTCTCGTCGTGCCGAATGGCCAGCTCATCGCCGCCCTCGAGGCTAAATCGCAGGTCGGCCCGTCTTTCGGCAACAACTTCAACAACCGCACCGAGGAAGCGATGGGCAGCGCCCTCGATTTGTGGACGGCCTTCCGCGAGCAGGCGTTTGGTTCCGCCGTCCGCCCGTGGATTGGCTACATGTTCCTTCTGGAAGATTGCGCCCGTTCGACGAGTCCGGTCTCCGTGAAAGAACCGCACTTCAAAGTCTTTCCCGAATTCCGCAACTCGTCTTACGCCCGGCGCTACGAGTTGTTTTGCCGCCGGCTCGTTCTCGAAAAGCACTACGACAGCTCGGCCTTTCTCATGTCGAACCCCGAAAAAGGTTTGAATGGCGACTATTCAGAACCCGCGGCAGACCTTACATTCAAAGCGTTCGCGAACTCGCTCGTTGGGCGGGTCGAAACGTTTTTACGAAATAAACAAACATGAAGTACACCGTGGTGGGACAACACACCATTGACGAACTCCCGACCGTGCATCGGCTGGTGCAAGGCGACGCGCGCGATCTGTCCTTCATTCCCGACGAATCCATCCACCTTGTCGCCACCTCGCCGCCTTACTGGACGCTCAAGCGCTACAACGATTCCGAAGGCCAGATGGGCCACATCGAGGAATACGATCACTTCCTCGCCGAACTGAACCGCGTGTGGGCCGAAGCCTTCCGCGTCCTCGTGCCCGGCGGACGCCTCGTCTGCGTCGTGGGC
>CAYIOH010000003.1:0-24438 GCA_964364975.1 uncultured Bifidobacteriaceae bacterium | reverse complement strand
CCTCTCGCGCCGCGAGAACAACGGACGCCACACCGTCGTCCCGCTCCACGCCGACATCTGCGTGCAATGCCGCAAGCTCGGCTTCGACAACCTCAACCCGATCATCTGGCACAAGATTTCCAACGCCAGCTACGAAGTGAGCAACGGCTCGAAATTCCTCGGCAAACCCTACGAGCCAAACGCCATCATCAAGAACGACATTGAATTCATCCTCATGCAACGCAAGCCGGGCGGCTACCGCAAGCCCACTGAGGAACAACGCCGTCTGAGCATGATTCCCAAGGACAAATTCGATAAATGGTTTCAGCAATTCTGGACCATCACCGGCGCCTCGACCAAGGAACACCCCGCGCCGTTTCCGTTCGAACTCGCCTCGCGCCTCGTCCAGATGTTCTCGTTCACCGGCGACACCGTGCTCGATCCGTTCTGCGGCACCGCCACGACGATGGTGGCCGCGCTCAAGCACGGGCGAAACAGCATTGGCGTGGAATTGGATACCGACTACTGCAAGCAGGCCGCCTCGCGGCTCATGGACGAAAACACGTCGCTGTTCGGCAACGCACGACTTCAAATCGAATTGAAACCGCACACAGCGGTCGAACCGGTCGCGGCCCTACAGGAAACGCCACCGCCTTACAAAACTCGGACGCGCAGGAAAACGTCTCGCAATCGCGAGTAAACTGTCATGGTCACCAATTTCTTCCGCATCAGCATCCTGTGTGAATCTTTCCAGATTCAACGCGTTCCCTTCGCTGAGGACAAGCTGAGCGCTTTGCGCCAGCAGCACAACAAAGACGCTTCGTTCTTCCGCAATGGCGATTTCATCTACATTTCTCCGCGCAAAGGAGCTGAACTCGAGTTGGGAGAGTTGGCGACGATCAAAATCGACGAATCACCGGGAGTCGTGCTTTCACTCATTCGCCACTTGGTATTTCGAGCTTTTCGAGATGCGTTTCCCGACAGGATCCCAGAAAGCTTTTCGCCACTCCGCTTTTTTTCGGCGAAAGAAGAGCATGACGCCTTGAGCAAATTCCTGCCAGCGGCGCTCAAGGGGCAAATCTCGTACCCAAGGATGGTGGAGGCGCTGGCGAGACAAGTGATGGAACAAGGGAAACCGTCCTTTGGTCTTTTAGTGGGAAGTCGGCAGCGGTGGCGGTGCGCCGTCAACCTCAGAGGTCTGCGTGAACAGGGATTTGATGTGATCGGGAAAAGCGTTTTGGAAAGCGTGCCGATTCCTGGCCTCGAAGGCGTATTAGCTCCAGACGAAAGCCTTCTCGGGGAAATCGTCTCAGTTGATGGAGAAGAAGCCGAAATCAAAACGAATGACGGAATCGTTCGCAGAAGACTTGACGCTCTGCATTTGCAGAGAACCCGCGAACAAATCGGGGCATTCCTTGCTTTGAAACTGGGCGCACAAACCGCCACCCGGCTATTCGAGTCTCTTCGTGAAGAACGCAGAGATCGGGAAAGGCCAAACTTTTTCTTCGGGGAAGCAGCAAGATTTGCTGCTTGGTTTTCTGGAAGCAAGGCGCAGCCCCGCGTGTACGAAAACAACGACGGGTTCTGCTTTACTGTCACAACAAACAGCGCGTTTGATGGGCCGTCTGTTGCATTACATCGCACGAGCCTCATTTTCGACTATGGGCCCGGAGCATCCGAAAACACCCCGTTTGCCGGCCTCTCCAAGTTTGGCCCGTTCAACGCGGCTCGGTTTGAGAGGAACGATCTTCGAATGCTCGTGATCTCTCATCCGCAGAGCAGAGGCGCAGTGACACAGTTTCTGAAGCGGATGATTGATGGCATTCCCGAGAGCCGATATTTCCAGCGAGGCTTGAAGGCTCTTTTCAGGCTGACCTCAGTACAACCTGTGCTCAAAGAGGTGAAAAGCTCCTTTGCAGACGCTTATGAGGAGGCGATTGATGAAGCTGTCAAAGACGCGGACAATGGCGGCTTTGATATTGCGCTGGTCGAATGCCCTGAAGGATCAAAACTCATACCCACAAAGGAGAACCCATACTACCGCGCTAGGGCACGCCTGATGAGTTACGGGATTCCCACGCAAGGCGTGAGGGACGAGCACTTGCGAGCGTCGCAGGACGCCTTGCAGTGGACGCTTGGGCCAATGGCGCTTCAGATTTACGCGAAGGTTGGCGGCACTCCGTGGCGTCTTCCAGGTACTCAGAGTGTGGATCGGGAAATTCTTGTGGGGATAGGTAATGCTTTGGAGCGACCGAATCTGTGGTCTGGAGCAGAACAAAGCCGAATCGTTGGAATCACGACATTTTTCCTCGGCGACGGGAGTTACATGATGGGCGAGCGGTTGAGAAGTGTTCCATACGGCGAGTACTTCGACGAATTGCTCAAAGCTCTCAGAACCTCGATCAACGCTGTGGCACAGGAATACGCATGGAAAGAGGGAGATTCGGTGAGAATCGTGTTTCACATTTTCAAGCCAATCAAGCATATCGAGGCGGACGTCGTAGCCAAGTTGGTTGAATCATTTCCGCAGTTCAAAATTCTGTTTGCCTTCGTGACCATCTCGACTGAACACCCGTGGATGCTATTCCGCGACGTGTTTGAGAGGAACGGAAAAACAGAAGTGGTGCTTTGCGAGCGTGGCGACAACTTGATTCTCGATTCTCATAACTGCCTGCTGCAGATACGAGGCGATCGTGACCGGCCGAACAGAAGGCAAAGGCCGCCATACCCCGTGTCAATTCGAGTACACGAGAAGTCCACTTACAAAGACCTCAAGTTTATTGCACAACAAATTCACGATTTCGCATTCCTCTCTTGGCGGAGTTTCTTCCCAAGCGAAACCCCGGTGACAGTCTTCTATTCATCGCTCATCGCGTCAGAGTCGAGCAAACTGAACAAGATTCCTGGATGGAAACCAGGCTTTCTTGATCAACATTTCCGACGCAAACAATGGTTTCTTTAGAACAACGGCAAGCTTTAGCAGTCTTGTCAGAGAGCGACCAGAATCTGAAACGGTTTCAGATGCTTCTGGCCGGAGAGTATCCGGCCGGCGCCGGCTCTGGTGCCGGTGAAATCAGAGAATGGTTGCTGGCGGCAATTTCATCAAACGACTCTGCAAAATTCAAAGAGATGGCGGCAAAAATCGGCGAGAGGAAAATTTCAGCGAATAGTGACTGGTGTAGCGACGACTATCTGCTTTTTCTTCTGTTGCTGGGAAATGAAAAGTTTGGGCGCCCCTTGAATTTTCTTTCGCGTGTTATCGAGGTACGCCGTACCAATCCGAACCCGATTCCTCGGAAGATCAACGAAGTCTTTGCAGCGCTGGAGCGACAGGAGTTCGGGATGGATGGAGAATTCTGTTTTCTCAAAATCCCCTTTTTGCATCTGGCTGGCAAGCTGCGGCTCGACGCGCCTGCAGCACAGAAAGCGATGCAGGCGATGTCAGATCCCGGACTTTTTGAGCAACTGTCCCCTTTCTTCAAGCTTCTCGCTCAGAAGGCCTATGACGTTGTGTTGACGGAACGACAGCCTTTGGCAACAGAAACGACCGCACAGTTGATCGAAGGCTTTGAGGCACACGCGAAGAACCTGTCATTGCGACAATGGTGGCGGGTCGTGGCGGCTTTGCCCGCTCGATTCATTTTCACGGTTATTGGAATCGTTGTAGGTCTCGGGCTAATCACGATTCTCGTAGGGTTTGGGAAGGGTCTGGCTGAATCTCGGAGATCGGATGAAGTTCGCATTCGGCCTGCGGCGATCACGGTTGCTGGATTTCACGAAGCGAGTTCAGGTTTGCCAAGTGAGGCGCTCTCGCTCGCCAAGACGCTTCTTCCTCAGAACAGCCCGCCCGGTAAGCGGCATTTGCTAATCGCCGTCGAAGGCACACCTTTTCTCAACGCGACTCCTCCGTTTGTTGTTGAGGTGTCTCATCCTCAAAAGCCGATATTGAGCGCATTTGCTTTTACCCAATCTGAACGTGGGAATTCGTCATCGTTTACCATCGTGCCTGTGCAGCGCGATGAAGGGAGATTTAGGGCAGTTCTTCCAGAGCAGGCAAAGGGACAAAGGATATGTTTCGTTTTTGCGATAGAAGTCGAACCGACTGAAGATGCGGAAAGTATTGCCAAACGTCTCGTTCTCCGCCCTCTCCAATAAGACTTGGTTAAGGCGTAAAAATTCTCTTTGCGGTTCAGCAAACCCGCCGACGTTCACGACGCGGTCCGTGATGATTCCCATTTTCTTCATTGAGACCTTGTGCGGCACGGGACTGACCAAGAACCTGAATCTCGACACCTCACCTCGGTCCTCTCCCCGTTCGAGGCGGAGAGGATGGCCTTGCGGGCGCGTCGTCATGCTGCGGCGAGTGTGCGCGGGAAAATAATCAGCGTCAATCCGCGTCCATCAACGTCCATCAGCGGTTGAAGAATCTCGGTTCTTTTGTAGGAACGGAACCGGTCAACGCCTGGCGCGCAACTTCTTTGGGCTGGGCGGGCCGCCGGTTGCCGGCTTGACGCCTCAGCGCAACGCCATACGCTCGTCGCCATGAGCAGCGTGAACGATCCGGTTTCCTCAGTGGCGATTTCCTTCCGCACGCCACGGCTCATCTTCTATTTGGTCAGTGGGTTGCTGGCTATGCCCGCCTTCGCGGCGGCGGATGACGCGGCGCAAAATGAAACGCTGGCGCAGCTCACGTCGCGGCTGGCGCAGGAATCCGTCGCGGCTTACAAGGCCAGCCCGTTCTCGGAATTTTCGCGGGATTACTTCGCGCGCTTCTCGCGTGATCCGGAAGTCAAGGCGGCGAAGCATGAGGTTGCCCTTGATTCCACCTGGCAGGTGAGCGATCCGCCATCGCCAAGCGTCTGCGCGACGACGATGCGGGGTTACTTCCAGGATTTCCTGCAACGCCGGATGCAGATCACTTTGAGCGACGGCAAAAGCGCGGGCAAGCGTTCCCGGGCAAAGAAGCAAATCATCTTGCGCGAGGCTGGCGGCGGCATGCCCGGGATTCCGGAGAGTTACACGCTTGAGGTTACCAAGGACCGCGTCCTCGTGCAGGGCCGGGATGCTCCCGGTTTGCGCGACGGCATCGTGCGGCTCGTGGACTTGATGGGGTTTCGGCAAGGTCCGGTTCTGCCGCTCGGCAACTGGGTGGTCAAACCCCGGCTGCCGGTCCGGCTCGGCGCCGTGCCGTATCTCGGTTCGTTTCGCGAGGCCGTGTTTCTCGGTTACAACGCGGTGTTCGTGCCCGCCGGCAGTTTGTTCGAACTGTCCACTTCCGACGCGCTGCCAGAACTGCAGAGCCGGCGCAATCCGCAATTGCGATCCAACTTCGTCGCCGCCGTGAACGAAGCGTCGCAACTCGGCTTGAAGACTTATTGCTGGCTCGAGACACGGCAGAAGTTCGCCAAGGACCATCCCGTGTTTCAGGCGCATCCGGAAATCCGCGGCACGCTCACGTGGAAGGCCGACGGCGAATACGTGTTATGCACGGAGCATCCGTTGGTGAAACGCTATCTGACCGAGAGCGTGGAAGACTTGCTGCGCGCGGCGCCGCAACTGAGCGGCGTGGTGATCATCGTGGGCGGCGAGGGCTTCTACCACTGCTACATGCGCTCGTTCGGCGCGGCCAAGGGACACTCGGCGTGTCCGCGTTGCGACGCGCTTGGGGCGGAGCCGGTGGTGGCGAATCTGTGCAACACGCTCGCGGCCGCCATCCGCAAGGTGAATCCGCAGGGCGAACTGATCGCCTGGCCGTATTCCGCCGAGCACGTGTGGTCGGCGGACAAGGATCAAGCCGGGCTGATCCGGTTGCTGAAACCCGGCGCCGGCATTTTGACCGAAGTCGAAAAGGACGAGTACGTGGAAAAACCGGAAGGCGTCCGGAAACATCTTTGGGATTACAGCATTGATCTCATCGGGCCGGGCGAGCGGGCGAAGCGGCAGATCGCCGCCTGCCGCGCCGCCGGCGTGCCGATTTACATCAAAAGCGAATCGGAGCTGGCGTTCGAAGCGCCGCGGCTGCCGTTCATTCCGTGCCATGACCGCTGGCTCGAACGGGCGGACGCGATCGCGCGTTCCGGCGCGAGCGGCGCATGGTGTTTCCCGGCGTTCAAACCGATGTACGCCAGCAGCGTTGCCGAGGTCGCGAAATACGCCGGCTGGGAACCTGTCAAGTCGGCGGAAGAAACCTTGCGGGAACTCGCCGCCCGCATCGCGGGCCGGCGGGCGGGCGGGAAATTGCGTGAGGCGTGGAAGCATGTTTCCGAGGCGATTCCGTTTTCGCCGGAACTGCCCTCTTACTACACCGGGCCGTATTACCTCGGGCCGGGCCAGCCGATGTGCGCCGATCCCGCGGCCAGTCTGCCGGCAGTTTTTCTCGGTCGTTACCTGTTCATGTCCGAGATGACCGACGCCGACGGTTTGAAACTCCGGCCAACGTACAACACGTCGCCGACCGGTAACGTTCCGATCTTCGGCCGCATGTATCGCCAGATGGAAGCCAGGTTGCGCTCCGCAGTAGCCCGAGTGGATGAGGCCGAACCGCTCGTGCCCGCGCGGCTCAAGTCACTGTTTGTTTCGGAGACCGATCCGATTCGGTGGTTTTATCACACGGCGCGCACCGAGGCGAATTTCTACGAGTCGTGCCAGCTTCGCGATCGCGTGCTAAAGCTGGCCGCGGCCGCTTCCCGAAACGCCGACGAACAGGCGGAAGCCGCGAAACTTCTGGCCCGCTGGCGTGAAGTCCTGGTGGACGAGCAGCAAAACACCGCGCAGGCGCGTCCGGTCATGGCGAGGGACATGCGCCTGGATTATTACTATGGCGGCGATCACGTGTTCTCGCACGGGGTTGATGTGCTCGATGCCAAGCTGAAGGTGCTGGCTTCCGAGTTGGACGAGTTCCTCCCGGCGCTGAGCGCGCGTTGTGGCGTCGGCGGCCAGACTGCACCTGCGAAGCCGGCAACGCGTTAGGTTCGTTCTTTGCCCAAGAGTACCTGGCCAATTGTCACCATCTGCTCGAAGATTTGGCGCTGCCGCGTTGGGCGATCATCCAGTCCGGTTTGCCCGTCCAGAGCAAACGCGGCGCATCGGAGCGGCCCGCTCTGATCGGAATCGGAGAAGTGTTTTCGCAATGTCTCTGCTGCCCGTGCGTAGCCTCGGTTGCTTGCGGTTGCCTCGGCGTGAAACGCCGCGATGGCAGCTTCCGGCCCGTCAGCATATCGGCTTACGCCCAGCAGAATGTCATACGCATCCTTCGGCTGTTGTCTGCCGGCGAACGCATTCAACTTGAGCACCAACAACGCACCGATGCCCGCCACCGGCACCAGCGCCTTCTGCGTCACGCCGAACAAATCCCTGCCTTTGACCGTGACCTTCCGGCGCGTTTCCAACGCCCGCGTCACACCCGGAAAAACTCCGGCAGTGACACCTTCAACTGACGCTGTCCCGGTCGTGGCCGTCGGATGCTCCGTGAGGAAATCAATGCACACGTCCATCGTCTCGAACTTCCGCACATATCGCCCTTGCTCATCACGCTTGAATCCCTGACCCGCCAACTCATCCGCCATGGTTCCGTATTGCCCGCCCTCGGCGGCGAGCGTGACTCCAAAATCCACGTCCATTGTGACCGGGCCGGGCAACAAACCACCGCCTTGTTTCGTGAGATATTTTACCGCCAATCCACCCACGAGCACGAGATCACCCTGAAATCTTTCCAACGAGGCCCATGCCGTCAGCAACGCCGCTTCCGCTCCCGCCAGACTGCGCGGCGGATATTCGGCGAAGCTGGCGAACTTGCTCACGCTTTAACTCTCCCGAATCCATTCCACTCTCGCAACGCGCGCGCCTGTTCCGGCCCACGCAAGCCGGCGCGCACCAGATCGAGATAAATCTGTGCGTCACACGCCAGTGTGAACCCGCCCACTTTTTGCGTTTCGCGGAAAACCCCGTCGTCTTTCGGGGCGACCAGCCAGAGCGTGCCGCCGTCCGTCACCCGCCGCGCTCCCAATGCGCGTTCAACTGGCTCTTCCGGGAATCTTGTCACGTAAGCGGACACCACCGGCGCGACGGTGTAGGGATGCCGCAAGTTCGCGGCGAACCATTGGGTGAACACACATGACTCGCTGGCCGGAAGAGTTTTCACCAAGCGTCGCGCGATGGTTTCCAGATCCGCTTCCAGCAGCGAATACTGATGCACCGTCGTTCGCTTCCGCCAATCATCCTGTGCCGCCCAGGCATCGAGCAACGCATCCCACTGCTTTACCTGCAACGTCCGCTCCTTCTGCGTCAGCAAACCCTGTTCAATCAAATGCCGCGCCAGTCGCGACACCAGACCTTTGCTCAATCCCGTGCGCCCCACCAGTTCCTTGTGACTCCACTCGCGGTCGCGATGGCACAACAATGTCCGGGCCAGCCGCGAACTTTTCACCGAGAAAACGTCCGGCAGCGTGACGGAAGAACGAAAGCGCTGTTGCTTCGGCTCCCGCTCCACCAGCAAACCCTTCGTGCGCAGCCACAATCTGCCGTTCAAGTCGGCGCAGTTCAATCCCTTCTCCCGGCAAAGCCGCGCGAGCGTCTCCGAAATGTTCGGCGCGATGAGCAGCAACGGATACGGATGCTTTTGCCTCGCCAGAAATTCCACGTCCCGCGCCGCCGGATTCAATTTGAACTCCACCGCGAACGTGATGCGCCGCTTGTCCAGAATCAGTTCCCCAATGGCATCAATTCCCCGTTTGTGGCGGGGCTGCCATTTCTTCCATCGCCAGTTCAGCGTGGAGTCCTCCGCCCAAAGAGCGCGGACAGCTTCGCGCAATTGCGCTTCCGTGGTGATGGTGTTCAGTTTACTCATTGGCCGCTGTTTACTGCGCAGTAAACTCGATGCGTTCAGTAAACGCAAGCGGGATTTGCCAATAAATCAGCATGTTGTGCGGTCTCAATCCGTTGCGTCCGGCATTCCTACTTTGGCGCAATGATGGCCGTAAAGCCCCCACCCGGGGCCATGGAAATTGGCAGTGATGTGTCAAGCCTGACGGTTTTCACCTCCATGCGGATGGCATTGGGTTCAGCTTCGTTCATGGAACCATCAACGTAAAGCCGGGCCTCGTAGCGACCCGGTGCGAGAAAGTGAAGCGGAACGGACAACTTGCGGGAAGTCCAGTCCGTCATCCCGCCGACGTACCAGGTGGCGCCGTGACGGCGGGCCATGACGATGTAATCGCCCGCCACCCCGGTCACGAAACGCGACTCATCCCAAGTCGTCGGCACCTTGACGATAAAATCGAACCCCTTCTGGCCCTCGTACGCCTCGGGCGTGTCGGTGACCATGGGCATCGGGTTCTCGTACACCACGTACATCGCCAGGTGATGACACCGCGTGCCGAGCACGTAGGGATTCTCGTCGCGCGCGACGAACGCCCTTTCCGAAATCGAATGGAATCCCCCCGTGTGATAATCGAGCGGGCCCGCCAATTGCCGCACGTAGGCCGCTTCAACATTGTGCGGCGGCGTACACCGCTTGCTCCACTTGAGGTACTCCAGGTTCAGCACGCTTTCGCGATTGAAGAGGTTCGGCCAGGTGCGCTGTTCGCCGCTGGGCTTGTACGAGCCGTGAAACTGGAGGTGGAGCTTGTGCCGGGCGGCGGACTCGAGCGCGCGTTCGCAAAAGTTGACCACTTCCTGATCGTCACGGTCGAGGAAATCCACCATCAAGCCGCTGATCCCCCAGTCTTCATATTCTTGGAAAGCTTCCTCCAGCCGCGGGGCCAGCGATTTCCAGTGCAACCACAAACGAATGCCGACCCCTCGTTGCCGCGCGTACTTCAGAATCTCGGGCAGCTGCAACTCGGGGCGCGGGGTGACAATGTCGGTATCCGGCTTCGGCGAGAAGCCTGCGGCCGACTGCACGTGCCACGGCCGCGTGTCTGAAATAACTGCGTGAAAGGCAATCCCGTTGCTGGCGCAGAAATCAATATAGCGTTTGTGCGTTTCCGGATTCATGCCCGGGACAAAAGACGGGCCTCGCTCAAGCGTGCCATTCCACCAATGCCACGTGGTCTTGCCCGGTTTCGCCCAACTGAAATCACCCGCGGGCGGGTCATTGAGGCAGACAAGCAGGTTGTTTTCCAGGAGCCGGCCGGCGCTGTCGCCCAGCAGCACGACGCGCCATGGACTGGCATGGGGTGTCCGGCCGATGACACATGCGTTGGTTTTGCCCGGAGGAGGCGACAAGCGCAGATGAAACACCTCCGAATCCGAGTCGGCGTCTGGTTCCAGGTAGAGGCTCGAAAAATCGCGGATGCGCGCCTCCGTCAAGCCCGCGGCCAGCCCGTCCGGCCAGACGGCCAACAACGGCAAGTCCAGCAGCGGCCCCCTGACGCCCGTCAGTGGGTCCCGGTGGAACTCTGATTCGTGGTCGTTCGTGAAGCGGTCCCAGGCGGTATAGTGCAACGTCGGTACACCTGTGAACCGAACGTCGCCCAACTCGCCGGTCAAGCTGAATTGTTTCCCTGGCTCCGGCAGGCGATAGCGGAAGGCGACGCCATCGTCGTACGCGACCAGGTCAATGTCCCATTTGACGCCCAGACGGTCGGTCAAGTGCGCCGTCGCGCGTTCACACCGGTTGACTACCTCCTTCGTTTTTCCCCACGGCAGCGGGAATCTTTCATCCAGCTTGCTACGCTCAATGTTTTCCAGCATCGCCGCACCGGATAATTCGCCGCCCTCCGCCAGACGGACCGTGAAGGAGGTAATGTCAATGATCGGGCGGCCACCGCGGGAGATTTTGAACGCCAAGCCATTGGATTGCGCCCCGAAGCCAGTCAGTTCAATCGAGTTCTTTCCATCCGGCGAGCGCACCTGGAGCGGTAATGCCGCGGCGTCGCACGATGCCCGCAGGATCGCCATGCACATGGCCGCCAGTAATAGCCAAGGCTTTGTGAGATTGTTGCTCACGACTCTCGCAGACAGGCGACTGGACCGGAGGTTGCCGGCAGGCTTGGTTTCTTTCCCGGTTTTCATGGCGTCAATTCGAGCAGTGGCGGGCGGGCGCATTAAATCACAAACTGCGGCTGCGCCACCACGGTGAAACCTGCGGGCACTTTCCGGTTCAACTGCGCCAGATGTTTCGAAACGCGCCAAAGCTGTTTGCATCAGAAAACTAGATTCCCATGATCTGCCTGAAGCGCCTAACGCGCGCGTCATTTCCGCAGCCTTTCGGCGAATTCAAAAAACCTGGAACGACTGCTTCCCGAACGATCTTAGTCGCTTGTTTGTTGAGCAGGTCGTCGTTCCTTTCCAGTGCTGCGCCAATGAGAAGAAGCTCCATTTGTTCGGCATCCTTAATTCCGTTTTTGCTAGGCTTCATAAACCTATCTTGAGGTGTCTTTCTGGCTAACAGCAGAAGGTACGCGTCGCCTTTGGCACTCGCGATTGCGTCATCGATCTTCGTCACTTTGTGTGGCGCGAAGCATTCCCGGCGGAATGTTTGTTTCTCGGCGAGTCCGACATACCACACGCGGTTGCGCGCCGAGATTAGGTAGCAGCCGCAAGCTTCCGATAGACCTTGTTCAACTTTATCAAGCGAAGACCAAAACGCTTTCTTCTCGCGTGCTACACGCGAGAAAAGCCCATTATTCGATCTCGGGAGTTTGAATGGCCCGAACACGTCGTATTTCATGGTTTGATCATTTCTTGGCCGAAGGTGCTTTTCCCGCCAAGGCTTCCGCACATTCCACGAGTCGCACTGCGTAGGCATCAGCAGGGACGCGAACCCAGTTTTCCGTGAACCGGAATACCCAAAGCATCAGGAGCACGAACGCGAAAGCCCCCGCCCCCGCGACAGCTTCATCCAGCTTTCCTTTCGACTGGTGGACAACGTAGAGCTGGACCCCGCAGGCTAAACAACTCACCACGCAAACAATGATGCCAATCGGGCGAAGTCCCCAGACATTGCGACGGTATCCGTAATTGATGTTTTCGTGAAACAGCAGGGTGAATTTCTTGGCATCGCGTGTGTTCACGCGGAGGTAGTTGGACCAAGCAATGTAAACTTCGTCCGCAGCTACCGGGTCAGCTTGTTCCTGCTCAATCGTTGGCGCTTTCGCTTCCCTGACTAACCCGGCGAGCTTCTTGTGATACCGCACCTTGGTGATTGAATCCAATCGAGTGTCGCGATGGCGGAAAATGGCAACAGAGGGTAGCCCACCCCACTTCTCAAACAGGCGCTTCTCGCCTTTCTTGCCGGAGTCTCGCCCGAGTTGCGTGAGCAGAAATGCTCCGCCGCACCCGACAACGGTCGCGGCAAAGGACTGGAGACCCGTCAACTTTGCAGAGAGAATGGCGACCGTCGCCGCAACCAGCGGTGCAATCAGCAGTAGTGCCGGATAAAGCCGCGCCGGCCTTTCGTAGCCGTCTGTTATCAAATTCAGCGGGTTCACGGTTTCAGACGCTCAATGTCCCGATGTAGTTGAAATTCTCAAGGCTTTGCGATTCGTCATCGAGAAAATCGACCGCGTAATCATAGGATGCGAAAATGTGAACTTTGCCGGTTTCACAATTGAAAAGGATGTCGCCTGCAGAGTTTTGGGTAATCGTGTTGTATCCCTCGTAATAGTTGAGATGTTCGCTTGGTGCTTCGCCCACGACGATGATCTTTGGGGACATCTTCGCAAGCAATGACTCGGGAATCTTGCCACTATCCCTGCCGTGGTGTGGGGCGAAGAGAATATCCACGGGCGGGAGGTCAAGAGCATCCTCGACCGCCTCCATGAACTCTGTTTCGAGGTCGCCCATCCAAAGAAACGTCGCACCTTCAGTGATGGAGTATTGGATGATCGCCGAGATGTTGTTTGGCCTTTCACCGGAAGCGGCGGCGTCCATCGCCTCCTTGAAATGTTCGTTACCGAGATCGGGCCAAAGAATTTCAATGCCGGATGTCTTTCGCGCTTCGTCCGACTGGTTCATCCATTTGCGGCCACAGCCCTTAAAAATGTGAAAGGCTTTGTCAGAATCGCGCAATCCGCAATACCGCTTGAAGCTGTCCGTTTCGTCGGGTTTGGTTACGCTGTTCTTTACACAATAGAAGTTCAGGATCGTGATTGTCTTGTCCAAAAGTTCCAAGCCAAGGACGTGATCTTCGTCGGGATGGGTGGAAATGAAGCGGGTAATTCCTTTTTGTTTGCTGAGTCCAGCTACTTCACTCAACACATCACTCGGAGTGTCGTCGCCCAAACAGCAGTCGATAATCGTGAAATTGTCGCTGTTGTGGTTTATGTAGAACATGTCCCCGTTACCGACCGAAAATGACTTAACGGTGCTCATTCGTGCGCGCTGTGGATTTGGTTAAGCCGCATATGGCAGCGATTGCAGTTGGTTCACGGCGTTGCGGATTTTGTCTGCGCCGCCGAATTTGCCGATGATTTCCGCTACGTTGCCGTGTGGTTGCATATTCGCATTTATCAATTGGTCACGGCTGTTTCAGAAACCCACTGTCCGCCAGCAATTCCGCGAAGCGTTCGATTCATTTGCCGGCGGGTTTTGCGTCGTTCGCCCGCAAGCCAAAGCCGTGATCGCCGCGAGTGACGATTTCGTTGTTCGCGTTCTCTTCCAATGTTGCGATCCAGTGCATGGACTTAGTGGGAGATTATTTCAAACCGCCCCAGCGGCAAACAAAATCAAGGCGCGCAAAATTTCGCGCACGGGTCGGTTTCTTCATTGTTACGACCACTCCTGCGTTCACCCGCGCAGCCCATGAAATGCCTGAGGCCGTGCGAAGTCTTCCGCGATTGGCCGCAGCGTCACGCCAGCCACATTCTCCTTTTAATAACGACAACTCCGGCCAAACTTGCCCCTGATGGAAAGAGAATTGAATCAGGTCATCCGGCAGAAAATCACCGATGCGCTGTCTCAAGACGCCTTGTTGCTTCCCTTTGAAGGGCAGTTCACACCTCCGAGGCCGCATCTTATGAAATCAGCCCGGCTCCTCCTCGCCGCCTTTCTGTTGTACGCACCGGACTCCGCGTTCCACGCTGCCAGGCGCATTTCTATCCATTTATATTGATGTCTAGGGAGAAATAGCTAGAAATTGATATAAACGGCCAAAAACAAACCAAGCATTGTATGGACGCCATCAAGAACCCGTTCTCTCCCGGCGCAGGTTCTCCCCCGCCCGAACTGGTCGGTCGCGAGGGAATCCTCGAACAGGCCCGCGTTCTCTTGGGTCGCGTCAAAGAAAGACGTCCCGAAAAGAGCATCCTGCTCACCGGTCTGCGCGGTGTCGGCAAGACGGTGCTGCTCAATGAAATTGACCGGCTCGCCATCAAGACCGGCTATCGCACGGTGGTGGTGGAAGCCCATGAGGACAAATCGCTGGCGGCGCTGCTCGTGCCGCCGTTGCGCAAGCTGCTGTTTGAGTTGGATCGCGTGGCGGGTGCGGGTGACAAGGCCAAACGCGGACTGGCCGTGCTCAAGGGTTTCATGAACGGCGTCAAAGTGTCGTTGGGCGACCTCGAGGTCGGCCTGGACATTGATCCGGAAAAAGGCGCGGCGGACAGCGGCGATCTGGAAAGCGACCTGCCCAATCTGTTCGTCGCTGTCGCCGAAGCCGCCGAGGAACGTCAGCTTCCGGTCGCGCTACTCATTGACGAGCTCCAGTATTTCAACCCGAAGGAACTGAGCGCGCTCATCATGGCCATGCACAAGATGCAGCAGCGCCAGTTGCCCATGGTCCTGCTCGGCGCGGGTCTGCCCATCCTGCCAGCTCTCGCCGGTGAATCGAAATCCTACGCGGAGCGGCTGTTTAGCTTCCCGGACATCGGCGCGCTTTCCGAAGCGGACGCGCTCAAGGCGTTGCAAGACCCAACCAAGGCAGCGGGTGTGAACTTTGAAGCGGACGCGCTCAAGGAAATCTACCGACTGACACAAGGTTATCCCTACTTCCTCCAGGAGTGGGGTTATCAATCATGGAATCGCGCCGCCGCTTCGCCCATCACCCTGCAAGTTGTGAAGGAGGCTACCGTGACGGTGATTCAACGCCTGGACGAAAACTTTTTCCGCGTTCGCTTCGACCGGCTCACCCCGGGCGAGAAGCGGTTTCTGCGCGCCATGGCTGGCCTCGGTTCGGGCGCACACCGCAGCGGCGATATCGCCGACGCACTCGGCGTCAAGATCAACAGCCTCGGCCCGGTGCGGGCGAACCTGATCAAGAAGGGCATGATTTACAGCCCGGCCCACGGCGACATGGCGTTCACCGTGCCGCTGTTCGACGAGTTCATGCTCCGCGCGATGCCGCAGTTGGAGAGGAATGTCTGACGTGAACCTCATGCCATACCGCCCGGCTCGACCGGCCGGCCTTTCTCGCATCGGACCGCATTCCATGAAATCATTCCTTTTCGTCCTCAGCGCCGCCCTCCTGTTGTCCGCCCCGGACTCGCCGGTCTTCGCCGCCAACGCGACCGTTCCACTGCGACCGATCCGCGGGGAAGTTATCATCAACCGCACGAACGCCGCGTGGGAGTCGCAGCAAGTGCAGGAGCCGTGCATCCTGCCCAATCCGAAGGACCCGGCGCGGCTCGTGATGTTTTACTCGGGCGTGCCGGCGACAAACCGCAACACTTGCTTCATCGGCAAGGCGTGGGCGCTCAAGTCCGACCCGTTCACGTGGCATCAGGACGAGCACAACCCGGTGTTCAGCCCCGGCCAATCGGGCTGGGATTCCGGGAGCATCCGGCTCGACGCCGTGCTCTACCTCGCAGAAGAGGATGCCTACTACATCTACTATTCCGGCACCACCGCTTCGATGCAGGACCGCATCGGGCTGGCCATCTGCCCGGCCGGGGCCGACGGATATTCCGACATCACGCCCACGGCCATCCAGCGCGTCGGCGCGCATCCGGCGCTCGCGCCTGAGCCGGCCGCGCCGTATTTCGAGCAGATGGCCTCGCAGGCGGCGGTGCTGCGCGAGTGGAATGCGAAGGAGCGGCGGTGGGACTGGTTCATGTATTACTCCTATCGCGGCAAGGATGGCATCCTCCCCGGCCTCCGGCTGGCGACCTCGCGCGACGGCAAAACGTGGACGCGCCATTTCAACGAGAAGGACCCGCGCGGCATGGGTCAGATTTTCCCGTCCACGCCGGGCGCTTACTACGAGTGGCATCAAGCCATCAAAATCGGCGACACCTATTTGCTCTCCATCGAAGTCGGTATTTCGGCCGGCAAACGCTGGCGGCCCGTGATCGCCGTGAGCAAAGACCCCGCCACCGGCTGGGCGCAAACCGACGGGGACGCAGTGCTCCAGACGAAGTGGGCGGGCCTGTATCGCGACGACACGATCTACCACGTCGCCACGCCGGCGTTTTATCAAATCGGAGGCAAGTGGTATCTCTATACCCAAGCCTGCCCCCTGCCCGCCAACGGCAACTACATTGACGGCCACTGGGACCTGTGGGGCTTCGCGTGCGACCGCCTGATTCCGACGCTGCCCGGCTACGAAAGCCTCTTCATCCCCGGCCAGCCAGCAGCGGCAGGCGGCGGGCGCTGAGGGTGCGAAACACGGCGCGAGGAAATTGACGTTTCCGCCGAAGTGAACTGAGGGGAAATATTGAAACGAACTTGGGGCAGAGTATTTGCTCTGGACCGACCCGTTCACGCCCATCGAACCTTACACCTTTACGCGAACCACGGCCTCCGTCATCATCCGTCGACGACAACACGACCACCCTGAGTTGAATCAAAAATGCATACCTCTCCTGCCGCGCGTCAAACGCCTGCGCCCCTCCGTTCCATCATCACGAGCTTGTTGTTCGTCGCGTTCACGCTGACCGGATTCTGTCAGACGCCCCAGGAACGGATCGCCTGGTGGCAGGAGGCCCGGTTCGGCATGTTCATTCATTGGGGGGTTTACTCGGGTGAGGGGCGCGGCGAATGGATCATGTACCAGGAGCATATTCCCTACGCGGAATACCGGCAGATTGCCGAACGGTTCAATCCGAAAGCTTTCAAGCCCGCCGAATGGGTGGCCCTGGCAAAAAAAGCCGGGATGAAATACATGGTGCTGACCGCACGCCATCACGATGGCTATTGTCTGTTTGACAGCCAGGTTTCCGACTTCACCTCCGTTAAGATTGGCCCCCACAGGGATTTGATCGCTGAATATGCGGATGCCTGCCACAAAGCCGGAATGCGCATGGGACTCTACTATTCATTGCTGGATTGGCATTTCCCCGGCGTTTTGCCGCAGGGCTATCCCAAACCCGCTGAAATCACCGAGCCGCTGGTCAAACAGGCTCACGCCCAGGTTCGCGAGCTGCTGACAAATTACGGGCAAGTGGATGTTTTATGGTTTGATGGCCTGGCTCCCAGCGATCCGCTGCTCTGGCGCTCCAAAGAATTGTGTGAAATGGCGCGCCGCCTGCAACCCGGCATCATCATCAACGACCGCGCCGGCACGACCGAGGATTTCGTCACCCCGGAAAATGTCGTCGCCGCCCACCAGCAGCCGTGGGAATCCTGTTACACGATGAACCGGTCGTGGGGGTATGCTCCGTTTGATCGCAATTACAAACCCGTGAATGAAATCATCCGCCTGCTGGCTTCCTGCGCCTCCCAGTCCGGCAACTTTTTATTGAACGTCAGTCCGGATGGCGACGGCAAAATTCCGGTCGAACAAACGGAGACCCTCAAGAAAGTTGGCCAGTGGTTGCAGCGGCACGGCGAGGCCATTTATGGCGCCGGGCCGTCGCCCATCGTCGCGCCCAATCTGGGTTTTCAAAGCCGGGTCGGAGACAAGGTCTATTTATTGATTCAACGCTGGCCGGGTGCCACGCTCCCCTTCGCTTGGTGCGGCAGCAAAGTCAAATCCGCCCGCGTCCTGACCACCGGTCAGGCATTGCGCGTGGAACAGAAAGACGACCGTGTCTGGCTGAAGGGACTTCCAGCATCCCCGCCTGATCCATACTTGAACGTGGTTGAACTCACGTTCGAGGGAGCGCCCCGGGCCACGGACCCTGCCTATCAGTAGTCGGCCCTTAAAGGGCCACTGACTTGGCCGGCAAAGACGAAGCAAGCGACAAGCTGAACTAACTTCCGCAGTTGGATTCACCCGCAGATGCCGCAGATGGAAACGGTTTCGGAAGCGTGCGATCGGGTCGTGGCATTCACTTGGAAGGTGAAGGCCGTTTTGCCAGGCAAGCCTCTGATTTCCTGATGATCGGAGGCTCGCCGCGATTGAAAATACTTCTCGCCCGAAAGTCAACAGTCTGGTTAAGTCACCTCAACAACCGCAGCGCCTGATTGCCGGGAAAAAATGAATTCACACTTTGTCGTGCGTCGGGTTAAACTGGCGTTGCGAACAGTTGGAGAACCGTCGGCCGGATTCTGATTATGGCGTGGGTGGAACAGTTACAGTCGGCGAATTGGGGCCAGATGGCCGTCTATGTTCTCGGGGCTTACGTCTTGGGGTGCTTTGCCACGGGCTACTACCTCGTGCGCGCGCTCCGAGGCGCGGACATCCGCGACGTGGACAGCGGCAGCGTCGGCGCGCGCAATGTGAGCCAGGTGCTGGGCAAGCGCGGATTTGTGCTTACGACGCTGGGAGATATTGCCAAAGGCGTGCTCGCCGTCTGGGGCACGCGGCATCTGACTGGAGACGAACGTCTTGCGGGTCTGGTCATGCTCGCCGTCACTACCGGACACATCTGGCCGGCGCAATTGCGTTTTCGCGGAGGCAAAGGGGTCGCCACCTCGCTTGGGGCGCTGTTGATTTATGACTGGCGGCTGGCGCTGACGTATGTGGTGGTTTTCCTTGGCGGATTTGCCCTCACGCGGAAGACGATTCTGCCCGGCCTCTTCAGTTACGTGTGCCTGCCGGTGGCGGCTTTCTGGCTGGGCCGCGACGGTTTGAATACCGCCGTCATCGCGCTCCTCGCGACGCTGGTTCTGGTTGCGCATCGCAGGAACATTGTGGAAGAATTTCCCACACTGGCCGAGCGGTGCGGCGTGGCCGCCAAACCCGAACGACCCAAATTATGAGCGCACGAGAAGCGTTGGTGTTCAAAACCGCGTCGGAGGACTGGGAGTTCGAACAGATTCATCGGCTGAACTACAAGACATTCGTCGAGGAAATCCCGCAGCACCAAGTATCGTCGGCGCAGCGGTTGGTGGACAAGTTCCACCCGGAAAACACTTATCTCATCTGTCTGTGCAACCAGAAGCTGGTGGGCATGCTCGCTGTCCGCGGCAACCGCCCGTTTTCCCTCGACCAGAAGTTGCCCGACTTGGATTCCCATCTGCCGTCCGGACGGAAGATCTGCGAAATCCGCTTGCTGGCCATCGAAAAGAAGTTCCGCGGCGCGCGCGGCGGGCAGGTGTTGTCCGGGATTCTCGCGCTGCTCTGGCAGCATGGTGTGGAGAAAGGTTACGACCTGGCCATCATCTCCGGCACCACCCGGCAGGCAAAGCTGTATCAGCACCTCGGCTTTGTGCCCTTCGGACCGCTGGTGGGAGCTGGCGACGCGCAATTCCAGCCGATGTACGTCACGCTGGAAACCTTCGAAATGACGGCGCGCGAATTTCTACGCTCGTCTCCGGCGCGGTCGTTCCATCCGAGCGCGGTGAATTTCCTCCCCGGCCCCGTCGCCGTGCGCCGTGAAGTGCGGCGCGCGTTCGAGCAGGCACCGGAATCGCACCGCGCCGACTGCTTCAAATCGGACTTTCAGGCGACGCGGCAGGCCCTGTGCGAACTGGTCGGCGCTCCCTATGTCGAAATCTTGCTTGGCTCGGGCACGCTGGCCAACGACGTGGTGGGCGCGCAACTTACGCTCGAAGCCGCGCGCGGGCTGGTGTTGAGCAACGGCGAGTTCGGCAGCCGGCTGATTGACCAGGCACGCCGGTTCAAACTGGATTTCGAAGCGCTGGAATATGCGTGGGGCGCGCCGTTGGATCTGGCCGCCGTGAAGAAGCGGCTGGGCAAGAAGCCGGCGCCGGGCTGGCTTTGGTGCACGCATTGTGAAACTTCGACCGGCGTGCTCAACGATCTCGCGGCGCTCAAGGCCCTTTGCGCCGACCGTGGCGCGAAGTTGTGCGTGGACGGCATCAGCAGTATCGGCACGCTGCCGGTTGATCTGACAGGCGTGTATCTCGCTTCGTGCGCCAGCGGAAAGGGACTGCGCGCGTATCCCGGCCTTTCGATGGTGTTTCACCACCACGACGTATCCCCCGCGCCCGGGCGTTTGCCGCGCTATCTCGACCTCGGCTACTACGCGCAACAGCAGGGCATTCCATTCACGTTTTCGTCAAACTTGCTGCACGCGTTGCGCGCTGCCGTGCGCCACGTGGACTGGAATAAACGGTTCGCGGAGGTCGCGGAGTTGTCCGTATGGTTGCGGGCGAGCCTGGTGGAATTGGGCTTCGTCTTGGTCGGTCAGAACACGCGAACCTCGCCGGCGGTCATCACAATCGCCCTGCCGCCGGAAATGGATTCCGTGAAAATCGGCGCGGCGATGCAGGAAGCCGGCTACCTGCTGAGCTACAACAGCGAGTATCTCCGGCCTCGAAATTGGATCCAGGTTTGCCTGATGGGCGAAGGTTCGTGCGAGAAGGTGGTTTCGCTCCTGAACACCCTGAATCGGACGTGCGGTCGCCGTCGCCCGGTGGCAACGCCATCCGCAGCGGTGTCGGCGGCGGTCATCGCCGACTCCACCAGCTTCAGTCGCCGCGCTTCATCGCCCAACCCGCCATGACCATGGCTTTGTAGCCGCCGGCCAAGGAAAACACGTTGCGGTAACCCATCTTCTGCGCCACTTCCGCCGTGAGCGCCGAGCGAAATCCACCGCCGCAATACATGATGATCTCCGTGTTCGGGTCGGGATACATCTTTTCCAGGTCTCGCTCGAGAATTCCCTTTCCCAGATGGACCGCCTCTCCGGCGTGTTCCTGCTGCCATTCGTTATCCTCGCGTACGTCCATCAGGACGACCTTGGGATTAATTCCCAGGCGCGCGCGGGCCTCGGCGACGCTGACTTCCTCCACGTGCTTTTTCGCTTCGTTGACAACCTTCAGGAAACCCGGTGAATGGTCCATGCCGCCAAGTTAAGAGGCGCGGCGGTGCGGTCAAACACATTTCGTTTGCGCGAGGTCGCTGGGGCGGTTAAGTCATCGCGGTGCCTCAGTTCAAGTCCAACGCCGCACTGGCTGTCAGCCTGCTCTTCGCCGTGTTTCTTTGGGGCGGCAACAACGCGGGCACGAAGTGGCTGGTCAATTCCTGGCCGCCGATCTGGACCGGCGCAACTCGCTTTCTTTGCGCCGGCGTGCTGTTGCTGGCCGGCCTCCGCTGGACGAACTGGTTTGGGGAGCGCACGGAACTCACGTCCGATTTGCGGCGGCGGCTGTGGTGGCGCGGCGGGTTGAGTCTGGCGGCTTACATCGTCTCGTTCAACTACGCCCTCCGTTACACCTCCGTTTCTCACGTGGCGTTGTATCTTGGCGCGTCGCCGGTCTGGGCGCTGTTGTGGGAAGGCCGGCCCGCGAAACACTGGCGTAGCGCGCAGCGTTACGCGGCGGCGGCGCTGGCGCTGGCGGGCGTCTGCGTCTTGTTCTGGCCTGCGCTCCAATCAGGAACAGCCAACCTCGCCGGGGAAGCGCTGGGCTTGGCCGCCAGCATTTTGTGGACGAATTATGGTCGCCAGTGCCGGGCCTTGGGCGCGAACCTCGGCGGAGCGGAAATCACGGCGCACACGATGTGGCGGGCCGGGGTTTGGTTGCTGCCGTTGGGTTTGGTGGAAGTTGGCGCGGCGGGAGCGCCATGGAGTTGGCCGCTCGCGGCGGTGCAGGGCTATTGCATCGTGGCCGGTGGCGTCGTCGCGTTCGGCATCTGGAACAACGCCCTGCGCCATTGGCCGACCAGCCAGGTGCTGCTGTTCAACAATTTGATTCCGTTGAGCAGCATGGCTTGGGCGCACGCCTGCCTTCGGGAAGCGATCACTCCGACGTTTTGGCTGGCGATGGTTTTAATTGTGGCGGGGGTGTTTCTGGGGCAAATAAAGTTCGAAAAAGCCGTGAACAACCACCCTTGAACCGAAATCGTATGGATGTCCAACATCTCAATAACATTCCCGCCTGCATCACGAAGGACGGTTCAGAAATCCGCGAACTGCTGGTGTATCGCAATTCTGTCATTCGCAATCAAAGTCCACTGTCGCTGAAAATATCAACCCACAATCACCGATGAGCGACGCGCTGCCAGGCAAAGTGTTGCAAAAGCTTGAACGCCGCGTAAAAGTGATTTACCGCGAAGAGGTCGGGCACACGACGCAATACAAGGACGCCCTCGAAGCGTTCGAGTTTGTGTTTGCGGCGTTGGCCCAGTGAAACCGTCGGAATATCTTATTGAATTGAAAACAGTCCATCGCAGTCGGAAACATTTCTGTTATGAACGAATCATTGAACACCACCACTCGTCGTGAATTTCTGAAAAACACCAGCCGGTTTGCCGCCGCATCAGCCTTGGCGGGCGCGGCCATACCCTACGTCCATGCGGCGGGAAGCGACACCATGCAGGTGGCATTGATTGGTTGCGGTGGACGCGGCACGGGCGCCGCGGACAACGCCCTCTCCACCAAAAGCGGCCCCATCAAGCTCGTCGCCATGGCCGACGTCTTCGAGAGCAAATTGCAGCGCAGCTACGAGTCGTTGATGAAGGGCCACGCCGCACAGGTCGATGTGCCCGCTGACCGCAAATTCATCGGCTTCGACGGCTACCAGAAGGCGATGGATTGTCTGAAGCCGGGCGGCATTGCGATCTTCACCACGCCGCCGGCATTCCGCTGGGTTCATCTCACCTACGCCATCCAGAATGGGTTGAACGTTTTCATGGAGAAGCCTGTCACCGTGGACGGTCCGACCACGCGCAAGCTCCTGGCGCTGGCCGAGGAGTCGGAGAAGAAGAACCTCAAGGTGGGGGTCGGCCTCATGGTCCGACATTGTAAGGGACGGCAGCAGCTTCATGAGCGCATCAAGCAGGGGCAGATTGGCGACCTCACCTTGCTGCGCGCCTACCGCATGGGCGGTTCGGCCGGCACCACCGGCCCCAAACCGGACAACCTGAAGGAACTGCTCTATCAGGTGCAGCGATTTCACGCTTTCCTCTGGGCCAGCGGCGGCCTGTTCAGCGACTACAACATCCACCAGATCGACGAGTGCTGCTGGATGAAGGATGCCTGGCCGGTCAAAGCCCACACCACCGGCGGCCGCCATTATCGCGGTCGCAGCGTGGACCAGAACTTCGACAACTACTCGGTCGAATACACTTTCGCGGATGGCATGAAGTTGTTCTTCATCGGGCGCAGCGAACAAGGTTGCTATGACGAATTCGCCAGCTACGCCCATGGCACCAAGGGTTCGGCCATCATCTCAACCAACGTCCACACGCCAGGCCGGGTCCGCATTTTTAAGGACCAGAATCCCAACCTGCGAGATTACCGGAGTGCCAACGTCGCCTGGTCGTTTTCCCAGCCGAACGAAACCGAGCCGAATCCTTACCAGTTGGAATGGGACGACCTCGTCACCGCCATCCGCGAAGACAAGCCTTACAACGAGGCCAAGCGCGGCGCCATCGCCAGTCTTGTGACATCAATGGGCCGCATGGCCGCTCACACCGGCCAGATCGTCACGTATGAGGATATGCTCGACTGCGAGCACGAATTCGCGCCGGGCGTTGACAAGCTCACGATGGATTCCCCCGCGCCGTTGCAGGCCGGCCCCGACGGCAAATATCCCGTGCCCGAGCCAGGCAGAAAGACTGAGCGGGAGTATTGAAATCGCCGCGGTCTTCGTTGAGAGGAGATGGCGTTGGGTTTCACACTCAACTCGCTGGCCGCAATTCGATTTTCCTCCACCAAAGCCAGAGCGTGAACCCAGCCGCCGCACCACCGAGGTGCGCCGTCGCCGCGACGTTGCTGAAGCCGCCCAGTTCCATGAACGCGCTGACGAACTGCATCAGCAGCCACAGAACCAAAGCGCCCCACGCAGGCATTTGAATCCATTGGAAGTAAATAAAATATCGGAAGAGAAATCCCAGCCGGGCTTGCGGGAATTCCAACGCGTAAAACACAATGACGCCGGAAATGCCGCCGCTCGCGCCAATGGCCGGAATGATCGAGTGGGGCGCGGTCAGCCAATGCACAAGATCGCCCGCAAGCGTGGCCGCCAGGATCAGCAACGCGTACCGCCACCGTCCCAAATAGTCCTCCACGTTGTCTCCAAAGATCAGAAAGAAATACAGGTTGCCGATCAAGTGCATGACTCCGCCGTGCAGGAAAAACGAGGTCAATGACGTCAGCCCGCGGTAACGCCAGGCCTCGACCGGGATGAAGCCAAACCGCGCCACAATATCTTTCAAGTCGGGGAACGCCCAAATACTGACCGCAGCCACGGCCAGCGCCAGCGACCACGTGACCCACGGCCAACGCGTCA
>CAYIOH010000002.1:5516-29084 GCA_964364975.1 uncultured Bifidobacteriaceae bacterium | reverse complement strand
GCCGCCATGCCGCCGAGATATGTGTAGGCAATCGTCACCACGCCGATGATGAGGATCGAAACCGGGTCGGCCCAACCGGTGAGCGCCACCAGCACGATGGCCGTGAGAAAGAGCCGGATGCCGTCCGCAATCGAGCGTGTGATGAGAAAGAGCGAAGCCACCGTGCGTTTCACCCGGCCCCCGAAACGCTGGTCGAGTATTTGGTATACCGTGAACAACTCGCCTTTGAAGTAGAGCGGGATGAACAGCGCCACGATGACGAGCCGTCCGATCAGGTATCCGATGACGAGTTGAAGGAAGGTGAAGTTGCCGCCTGCGCCACCCGCATTGGCCGCGAACGCAAACGCCGGCACGCTGATGAACGTCACGGTGGAGGTTTCCGTGGCGACGATCGAACCCATCAGCGCCCACCACGGGGCATTGTTGTCCGAGAGAAAGTAGTCGCGAATATTTCGCTGCTTGCGGCTGAACCACCAGCCCACGGCCAGCGTGCCGAGCATGTAAACCACGATGATGATCAGATCAAGCGGGTGCAGTTTCATTGGTCAAGGACACGGCCTTTCTGGAGAAGCGCGGGGGCGAAGGCGAGAATAAACTCCCGTCTTGTAGCCGCCGACGTGAGGAGGCGGAGCGGGAGCTTGAGCAATTCCTCGTCACGTCGGCGGCTACAGGGTCATTACACCACGATGGTTTGCGCAATCAATGACTCGACCGCTCCGGGCAACGGCTCGCAAAGTTCTTCAAACAGCGCGCGGCAAGCCGCCTCCGTGGGTTGCAGCGAGCGTGCCGCCGCGTGAATGAAACCGCGCGTGGTTTGATGTGCGTAGCCGAGCAAACCTTGTCGCAGCGGCAGCGAATAAACCACCAGGGTCAGCCCGTAAACGAGCGTGTGCCAGCCGTGAGCCTCGCCCGATTCAACCGCGGCCAGATAGCGCTGTACGACCCGTTCGTCGCGCAATGGCCGCAGCTTCTGCAACTGCGCCCGGCCCACGCGGTGACTGGCATCGGCAAAATGGCGGGGCGTCGGTTCGCGGGAAAGCTGTTGATCGAAGGCGACGAGTTCGCGCGATTCGCTGCGGCTGGCGTGGCGAAACGCCGTCTGAATGGCGGGCAATTCGTGCGGCAACAGGACGCGCTCGTGATAGCGCTGCAGAAAGGTGCGCAGCCCGGGCAGGCTGGCAACCGGCTGCGCCGTCAGCGAATCCGCCAGTGCCTGCAACGCCACCAGCCCATCCGCCGAGCCAAGCTGCTCGACCAACGGATGCGCATCGCCCAGCCATTCGGCGGCGTCCTGCCCCAATTGTATTTGCGGCCACATATTCGCTCACGGCAAGTCCAGTTTGCGGATGCTCTACACTCGCCATACCGATACGTTGCGCGCGCCTGAGCCGGATTGCGAGCAGGAAAAGTTCCCGCCAAGGAAAAACATCGGCGCTTGACCCAGAAAACAGCCAGGCACAGTCTCCCTTCGTTAGCGTTGACGTGAAGCGATTCTCCGTCACAAACACGCGTAACGACGCGAGCAATAGCTGCAAGCATCCCGACGACGCCGATAAACTGGAAACCGCAGAAAAATATGAACTTGATCCAACTCACACTTATCGTGACTGCGTTCGCCGCCGCGTCCGCTCTCGGATACGCGGCGGATTCCCCCGTGAAATTTATCGCGCACCGTATCGGGCAAGTTCGCAGCGAGGCCGTGGGCGTGGCGGATTTCAACGGCGACGGCAAGCTTGACATCGTGGCCGGGCCGAACCTGTATCTCGCGCCGGACTGGAAACCGGTGAAGATTCGCATGCTCTCCGGCCAGGTGGATGACCAGGGCAAAGGTTACGTGGATGACTTCATGAACCTGCCGCTGGACGTGGACGGCGACGGCAAATTGGACATTGTATCATGCGGTTGGTTTTGCAAGTGCGTCCGCTGGTATACTCAACCGGTCGAGATCGCTGGCAATTGGACCGAACACGTGGTTGACACGAATGCGAATTACGAAGCGGGCGAACTCTGTGACATTGATGGCGACGGCAAGCCCACGGAAATTCTGGCGCATTGCCAGGCCACGGTCTGGTATGAGGCCGCCACGGTGTCCACCGGCAAGCGCGAGCTGGTGAAGCACGTCATCTCCGACAAGCCGATGAATTTCGGCGGCGGCGTGGGCGACTTGAACGGCGATGGCCGCCCGGATGTGCTGCGGCCAGATGCGTGGTTCGAAGCGCCCGCCGATCCCCGCAACGGCAAGTGGATCGAACACGCTTGGGCGTTGGGCGGGAAAGACGGCAAGGCCGAGCACACGCCGCAGATGCTGGTGTTCGACGTGAACGGCGACGGGCTGCCGGACGTGATCACCAGCAGCGCCCACCAGCATGGCATTTTTTGGTACGAGCAATCGCGTGCGGACGGCAAGGTCACCTGGAAGCAACACCTGATTGACGATTCGTGGAGCCAGGCGCACAGCCTCGCGCTGGCCGACATCAACGGCGACGGCACGCCCGACCTCATCACCGGCAAGCGGTTCATGGCTCACAACGGTTCCGATCCGGACGAGTCCGGCAAGCTGGGCGTCTATTGGTATGAACTCCAGCGCGGGGCGAACCCCAAATGGACCAAGCACGAGATTTTTTTCGACGAAGGCATTGGCTCCGGCGTGGAACTCTGTGCCGTGGACTTGGACAAAGACGGCGACATTGACGTGGTCGTCACTGGCAAGTGGGGCGGGCCGGTGTGGTTTGAGAACAAGCGGAAGTGACCCGGCGGGTGGTGACCGTGCGGTATCGGAGTGATGGAGCCAGTGGTCGGGATTGAACCGACGACCGACGGTTTACAAAACCGTTGCTCTACCACTGAGCTACACTGGCTGCCGACTGCGAAACCCTTTTACGCCACGGCGCGGTTTTTGGCAAGCTCGCGCGGTTCGTCCTCCGGCCCGCTCATGTTTTTTCTTCCGGAAACCGCTCGCGAATCCGGCGGCGGACGCGTTCCTCATCATCCGGCTGCAAGCGCCGGCGGGTGACCATGCGCTGCACGGCGTCCAACAACATCAGCCAGTCTTCCAACGGCGGCTCGGCCACGGGCTGCCACTGGTCAAACCGCTTTTCGCGCGCAAAAAACCGCCAGTCTCGGCTGACTCGCTGCACATAGACCTGCAGTTTTTGTCCGTCGGCGGTGACCCGCTTCCAACTGATTTCGGCTTTGGGCATGGGGGTCAGTTGGCAAGTGACACGTGACAAGTGGCACGAATGACCAAGCCGACGTTGAACACGCTTGACGGGTTCTTGTCACTTGTCACCTGCCACTTGTCACTCATTGAGGCAACTCCACGCTCGCCACGGCCATCGCCGCGATGCCTTCCTCGCGACCGATGAAACCCAGATGTTCGTTCGTCGTCGCCTTGATGCCGACCTGGCTGGGGCTGACGTTCAGCGCAACGGCGATGCGGGTTTTCATTTCGATGATGTGCGGCGCCAGTTTCGGTTGCTGCGCGATGATGCTGGCGTCCACGTTCACCAGTTTCCCGCGGCGGGTGGCGATCAATCGCGCCGCTTCCTGCAGGAAAACCTTGCTCGGCGCGCCCTTCCAGCGCGGATCGGTGTTGGGGAAAAAATACCCGATGTCGCCCTCGCCCAACGCGCCCAACACGGCGTCGCAAATCGCGTGCATCAACACATCCGCATCCGAATGGCCGTCGAGACCTTTCGGGTGGGGAATCTCCACGCCGCCGAGGATGAGTTTCCGGCCGGCGACCAATTGATGAACATCGTAGCCGATGCCAATGCGCGTCATGCCACAAAGATAAAAGGGTTGCCTGACGCGACCAAGCTTAATTCAAGCACCGCGAAGCCGCGCGCAAAGCCTACCGGCTCTGGAAACAAAAACCACAACACCACCGCTCCGCTTCCAGAAACGCGGACGCTATTGGCGCGCGTGTTTTGGCAGCGGACATCGCGCGCTGGCGGTGAGTGTGCCCGACGGCTATCTCTGGTTCTGGATTGGAACGCACGACGAATACGAAAGACTCTTGCGTCAGCTTTGATAAGTGACGAGGGAAATTAATGCAAAGGCCAGGGGAAAGCCCGTCAGGGACGACATCGAGGAACGCGACAAGAATATGCCGCCCCTACGGGGCTTGTGATTTTTGTGGCTGGGTTTCTACAAATATGCCGCCCCGCTGGCGCTTTGGATGAAGATGGAATTCAACCCGCCGTCTGCCGAAAGCGGGCTGCCGATGGAAACCGTATTTCGCTGCTTCCAATTTCGCTCGCTTGATCCCGCGCGGTGCGCGGGGCCGCCTGCCGGAAAAGTTCCGGGGCAACGTGGGTGAAAGTCGAAACCGCCGTGCGTCATGGTCCCGGCTGGTGAACCAATTCCTGGTTGGACGCGGCACCAGGAAAACGACTGCTTGCCGGGATCGGATTCTTGTGGATAAATTACCGCCATGAGCGCGATGGAAGTCATTGACGAGATCAAGCATCTGCTACCAGTCGAGCGGGCGCGGGTGGCGCGGTTCGTGGTGGAAAACGAAACCCCAGCGATGCTCGGCAAGGCTGCGGTGGCCGTGGCGGACGACGGACTTCCTGTCATTCGCGCCAACGGCGGCGTCATTACCTCGCGCCTCGTGCGGGAGCTTGAAAGCCTGACGCCGTGACCTGCCTGCTCGACGTCAACGTCCTCATGGCGTTGCTCTGGGAAAATCACGAGCAACACTCCAAAGTCCGCCCGTGGTTCAAAGGCGTTTCCGCCTTCGCCACCTGTCCGGTTTCCCAACTTGGCTTCGCGCGCGTCTCCTCGCATCCGCTGCTCGGTTACGGCATGACGCCCGACGACGTGTTCGGCGTGCTGCGCCGGCTGCTCGCCGACCCGCGCCATCGGTTCATTCCCGACGATTTGAGTTGCGCCGACCGCGTGGTGCGGACCGACCTCATGGCGAGCGCGAATCAAATCACCGACCGATACTTGATCGCGCTGGCACGCCAACATGGATGCAGCCTGGCAACGCTCGATGAGCCGTTGGCGAAATCCTTCGCTAGTGAAGTGAACCTCGTTCAGTTGGTTCGTTGAACGCGGGCTGACGATGGACGCATTTCAAGACTCTGTAGGCGCCGAGGTAAGGAAGCTCAAACTTCAAGCAAATCAGAGACTCCTCACGTCGTCTCCTACAGTTTTGTAAGACGCCCGCCGGAAAAGTTTCCGGGGCAACGTGGGGCAAAGGCGAAACCGCCGGGCGTCAGGGTCCCGGCTGGTGAACCCATTCCCGGTTGGACGCAGCACCTGGGAAATTTTCAAACGGCCAGCACCAAGACGTAGGAAAAACGAGTGACTTCGTTGCGGCTCCGCGCCTTTGCGATTTGGCGTTAACATTTGTCGGGCGACGGGTGAGACCGAAGCGCCAAGATCATTTTTGGATGGACTAAAATGGAAACCTTGCGTTTGAATTTGATGCCACGACGGCAGAATCGGTATGTATGGACATCACTTTCGAGTGTGAAAAGTGCGGACAGTCTCTCGTGGTTGACGAGGCTGGTGCCGGCCTCAGCATTGAGTGCCCCACATGCGCTGCCAACCTAATCGTGCCTGCGGCGGAGAAAATTGCAGAAAGCCCGGTTGCAACTCCAAGCCGCGAATCCGAACCCGTGTCGGATGATTGTATTCAAATCAGAGAAGATGGCAGTTGGGCAGTGTCCGCGCCGCCACCACTTCTGCCGAGCCTCGCCGAACAAGTCGAATACGAGATTAAGGGTGAATTGGTAGAGATCAGACAACTGGATTTCTTCGGCCCGTTCTCTCGCTCAACCAATGGCCGCTACCTGCTTGCTTGGAGTGACCATGATGGACTCTATATCCTGCTGGAAGGAAACAAGGTCATCGCCAAAGGGAAGATGCAAGGACCAAACGACGGCAAGGTTTCCAACACTGGCAACTGCATTTTTAATGACTGGTCGGGCAGCGATGAAAAACTGAGTGGGACATTCTATGCGTTCGCGGCGAGCGGCGAGATTCTCATTCGCAAGGATTTCCGGGCGAACCTCGACACAAATGGACTATCGGATGATGGGCGATTCGCTTTTTGTAGTACTTGTCGGAGCGACTGCAAAGCCGACAGCAACAAAACTTTCATTTTTGATTTAGAAGCGAAAGCTTTGCTGTCAGCCGTTGATGATTTTGCGGGAAAAGATTATCAATTCGATACAAAACATCGCACGCTCGGCTTCTTTGAAGATGGCGGGATTGAACGTCGTTACACTCTTGAAGGTGTAATTCTTGGGCCATGAACAACCAACCGGAGAAAACCTCACGGCGCATGTTGGCAGCCTAGAACAAAAGTTAGAAAAGTCGCAACACGTGGTTACACGGCGGGACCTTCACGAGCAGCTAATGAACTTGTATTCTGCCGGAAATGCGCCTCGGAAAGTGGCGGAACATCGAAAGGCGCTGATTGAACTAGAAGAGAACGACCTTCTCAATCTAGGGTATTCAGAATTCCAACGTTCGATCATGCACCAAAGACTTGCCACTTTGTATCAAGCCGTCGGCGATAAGCTTAAGGCTAAAAGACACAAAGATGCCTGGTCGCGCGCCGCAGATGGAATACAACTATTTGATGCGGCGCAAAATCAACTCTGGCAACTCAAAGGCCCAAACCTTGGGACCTATGCCGAAAGCATCGCACTGATAAAGTGCGCTCTTGAGCGGGGCGTCAGCGATAACTACCAAGCTAGAATCCACCGAGCGCTCGGTGAGATTTATCATAAGTGTGGCAAGGCGACAAAAGCGACTGAACACCTTGAAACCGCGTTGCGCTTGAATCCCAAAGTCGGTGTGCAAAAGATGCTGAACAAGTTGAAATCGGAGAAGCAAAAAAACCGACAACTTGAGCTGCTCAAGTGAGAGCAACTCAATGGTACGCGACTGGAAAGCGCGTTTATCTTTTTAACTCCGCGACACAGCTCCGGAGAAATCCGCAGTAATTCCGAATCGGCCCAATCTCGCATTCGGCCAAAGCGGGTTGCGCGACCGCCGCCGCCCGCAACGCAATCGCCTCAATGTGATCGACGATATGGTCGGCCAAGTGCGTGTCATGATTTCGATCATAGTTCGTGGCGGCACGCAGGAACGTTGGCGTATGACCCAGCATTCCCTCCCATCTGGCAGCATAGTTTTTGGCGTGTGTTGATACTGCTCCTGGGAATGATTCCGGAAGCAGCGCTTTGAGGAGCTCTACCGCTTCGAGCTCCAGCCACCCGTCTCCCATCAGCACTTTGCTTGCAAGCATCAAAGCAATTCCTTCAGCTTCGCTGGGATCACCGCCCGAGTCGGCTACCTTCTCTCGGAGTTCCCCAAAAACCTCCTTCGCGTCTTCGATCAGCGTGTTCATATGTGTGATGCACTCCGTTTCGAGTGAAGGCGAGGTTAGATTTTCTTCGGCATGGCCGCCCAAGCGCCCTTTTTCGCGCTGCTCTTGACGCAGGTTTCAATGAAGGCGATACCCATCCAGCCGTCCTCGATGTTGGCGTACTTGGAGCCGTCGCAGGTGAATTTCCCGCCGGCCTGCCACTTGCGCACGTCGGCTTCGAAGCAGCGATGCAGGCGGGCGAACGCATCGTGAAACGCTTCCGGATGTCCGGCAGGAATGGTCGGTTCGGCCATGAGGTCGGCGGGCATGTCCTTGGGCAGGAAGCCGTCGCCGGGCGTGACTGCGCCGCGCCAATAAACGCGATCCGGCTGGCTCGCGAGGTGAATCGTAAGGCGCTCGGGATCTTCCTGTCGCCAGATGAGCGTGCCCTTGGTGCCGGCGATGACGATTCCCAAATCGTTCTTGTGGCCGATGCAGATTTGTGAGGCGCGCACGAGGGCTTTGCCGCCGTTACTGAGGTTGCAGTAAATGGTGAAATGATCGTCCAGCACGCGGCCTTCGACGAAGGATTCGAGTTGGGCGGAAACCTGCGTGACATCCAGTCCGGTGGTGAAGCGGAGTTGCATGAGCGCGTGGGTGCCGATATCGCCGCCGCAACCGGAGCCGCCAGCGAGCTTGGGATTGGTGCGCCAGGTGGCCTGCATCTGGCCGGTGGCTTCGAGTTTGGTCGCCAGCCAGCCTTGGAGGTAGTAGGAGTCCACCCAGCGGACTTCGCCCAGCAATCCGCTGCGGACGATGTATCGCGACAGGCGGCTGGTCCAGTGGCCGATGTAGGTGTGCGCCACGCCGAAGGGGATTTTGTGTTTGCGAACCGCCTTCACGAGTTCATTCGCCTCTTTGAGGTTCAGGCAAAGCGGCTTTTCGCAGAAGACCGGGATGCCGGCCTTGATGGCTTTCATCGCCGGGTCAAAATGCACGTGGTTCGGCGTGACGATGAGGATGTAATCGAGCTTCTGACCGGCGGGCAGGCTGGCGTTCGCCTCGATCATCTCGGTGTACGAACCATAACCCTTGATGGGATACGGCCACTTCGCCGCTTCCTCGAGGGCGATTTTCGGGTCGGGGAACAGCGCGCCGGCCGTCACGCGGCGCGTGCCGTCAAAATGAATCGCTTTTTGATGGGGATTGACGATGAACGCGCCTTTGCCGCCGCCCACCAAACCGACATTGAGAAGTCTGTTCGACATAGATGATTGTCCTTTGTCTGTTCTTTGGTTTGTCTGCAATCGCTGGTTTCATCCCGCTGAAACCGCTTGAGGTACAGCGTGGGAAACTGTCTGTTTCGCGCCAAGACTATCCCAAACACTCGTGCGTTCAAGGAGTTTGTGCTGGCGTTAAATCTTTACCCACTGGCCTTTTTTGACCGAGAGTTCGACCGCTTCCAGCACCTGCTGATTCTTGAGGCCGTCTTCGAACGTTGGGTGAACCGATTTGCCTTCGACGCAGGCGTTGATGAAATCCGCCACCGTATGCACGAACGTATGTTCGTAGCCCAGCAAGTGTCCCGCACGCCACCATTGACCGACGTAGGGATGCACCGCGTTCGGTTGCGTCACCAGAATATCGCGGAAACCCTGCCGGTCCGGCGGATTGGCATTGTCGAAGTATTTCAACCGATTCATGTCTTCGAGATCAAAACACAACGAACCTTTCGAACCATTGATTTCGAGTTCCAGTTGATTTCTCCGTCCAAGCGCGAACCGGGTCGCTTCCAGGTTGGCCAGCGCACCGTTGGCAAAGCGGCCGATGAAAAGCGCGGCGTCGTCCACGGTCACCTTGCCCTTCTTCTCGAGGGCTTTGGCTGCTTGACTCTGACTCTTGCCAACTACGCTCGTCAACGGACGTTCCTTGATAAATGTATTCATCAAGCCGCAAACTTCCTTGAATTCACCGACGAGGTAACGCGCCAGATCAATGATGTGCACGTTGATGTCGCCGTGGACACCGCTGCCGCTGATCTCGCGCTGCAACTTCCACGTCAGCGGGTAATCCGGATCCACCAACCGGTCCTGCGCATACCGCGCGCGGAAATGGTAGATCTCGCCGATGGCGCCTTCGCCAATCATTTTCCGGGCCAGCGCAATGGCGGGAACGCGGCGGCAATTGTGGCAGACCATGTGGACGACTTTGGCCTTTTGAGCCGCGGCGAGCATGGCTTCCGCTTGTTTGACGTTGAGGGCAAGTGGTTTCTCGCACAAAACGTGTTTGCCGGCTTTGGCAGCCGCGATGGCAATCTCCGCGTGCGAATCGTTTGGCGTGCAGATGTCAACGATGTCAATCAAGGGCGACTCGACAAGTTCCCGCCAGTCGGTCGAGGCCGTCTGCCAGCCGAGTTGCGCGCGCGCCGCCTGCACTCCGGCGGTTTCGCGTCCGCAAATTGTGTGCAATTCAATGTGCGCCTTCAGAGGAAAGAAACGGGGCGACTGGCGCCAGGCGTTGGAGTGAGCTTTTCCCATGAAGCGGTAACCGACCATTCCCACACGAAGTGTCTTGGCCATATAAAGTAGAGGTTGAATTCGCTACCCCCGCCTTTATAGTTACGAAAATTTTTCAAGTCAACCGTGACTTGACTCGATGATTATTTATGCCATTCTCAGCCGCCGAAGTCGCCAACCACTTGCAAGGCAAGGTGGTAGGTGATCCGTCTGTCACACTGAAAGGCTTCGCCCCCGCCGAGCGCGCCCAAGCCAGCGACCTGACTTTTGCGGAAAACGAGGGCTTTTTCGCCAAAGCGGAACAAAGCGAAGCTTCGGCGATCATCGTCGGCGGCGAATTCAAGTCCGCGCGCAAGACGCTCATCCAAGTTTCCAACCCGCGGGTCGCTTTCGCCAAAGCGCTCGAATTGTTTTTTCCAGAACCACGTCCACCTGCCGGCGTTCATCCGACTGCCATCATCGCGTCCTCGGCACAAGTGGATGCCACTGCGCACGTCGGACCGCACTGCGTCGTTGGCGAGCGGGTGCGAGTCGGCGCGCGGTCAGTGCTGCAAGGCGGCAACCACGTCGGCGCGGATTGCCGGCTGGGCGACGACGCGATTCTTTTTCCCAACGTCACGCTTTACCCGCGCACCGAACTCGGCCGCCGCGTGCGGGTCCACGCCGGCACGGTCATCGGCTCGGACGGGTTTGGCTATGTGCAGGACAACGGAGCGCATCGCAAGGTGCCGCAGATCGGCGGCGTCATCGTCGGCGACGACGTGGAGATTGGCGCGAACGTGACCATTGATCGTGGCGCGCTGGGTCCGACCGTCATTGGCAAGGGCACGAAAATAGACAACCTGGTGCAGATCGCGCACAACGTGGAAATCGGGGAACACTGCCTGGTCGTGGCGCAAGTCGGCATCGCCGGCAGCACCAAGCTCGGCAATTACGTCGTGCTCGCCGGCCAGGTGGGCGTTGCGGGCCACCTGAAAATTGGCAACCAGGTGACCGTGGCCGCGCAGTCCGGCGTGATGAACAACATTCCTGACGGCGAAAAATGGTTTGGCGCGCCTGCGCAGCCGGACAAGGTCACCAAACGGCAACTCATCGCACTGCGTCAATTGCCGGACTGGTTGAAGCGCATCGCGGCGCTGGAAAAGAAACTCGGCGTTTCGGGTAAGCCCACAAAATCCAACGAAATGGATTCCGCCGGTTGAACGGCACCGGATTTTTCAGAGCTTGGAAATCTTGGCCAGCAACGCGGTCGTGGATTTGCCCGGCACGAAGGGGATGATGACGATTTTTCCGCCGGCTGATTCCACCGCGCGGCGCTCTTCCCGGTTTAAGCCGTCGAGCGTGTAGTCACCGCCCTTCACGTAAACGTCCGGCTGCGCCGCCGCGAGAAAGCGCGTGGCCGTCTTCTCCGCGAAAATACACACGCCGTTCACGCTCTCCAGCGCGGCAAGCACCAGCGCGCGGTCGCCTTCGGGATTCACCGGCCGGCCCTCGCCTTTCAACTGGCGCGTCGAGTCGTCGCCATTCAGTCCCACCAGCAGCGCGTCGCCGTGGTTGCGGGCGGTTTCCAAGTAGCTGACGTGGCCGGGGTGGAGCAGATCAAAGCACCCGTTCGTTACCACGAGCTGCCGGCCACTGGCACGCATCGCTGCGCGCCACTCCGGCAACTTGTCCCATGCGATGATTTTCTCGCGGAAATTCACACCGCGATTCTGAACGAAGCGCGCCGTGGTTGGCAACGACTTTGAACTTACGATTTACGCGCGGTCGGATGTTTGGCGTTTCTCCGCGTAATTGATGCTCATCGCGCCGCCGAGCAGGTTCACGACGCGCACGTTCGTCAGCCCCAACTCGCGCATCTTCGCTTCCACGCCACGTTGCGCGGGATAGCGCTTCAGCGATTCGAGAATGTAGGCGTAGGCGCCGGCGTTGTGGCAGAAAATCAATCCCAGGAGCGGCACGACCAATTTCAGATAGGTGAAATAAACCGTGCGCCAAAGCGCGCAATCCGGTTTGCCAAAGTCGAGCACAAGCAATCGTCCGCCGGGCCTGGTCACGCGAACCATCTCGCTCAACCCCGCTTCCCAACTCACCAGATTCCGCAACCCGTAGCCCACGGTGACGATCTCGAAGGACGCCTCGGGAAACGGAACCCGCAACGCGTCCCCGTGGAGGAATTGCGGGTTGTGGACTGTGGGCTGTGAACTGCGGACTTTGGACTTTAGATTTTGGATTTTGGATTTTGCGACCGTCAGCATCGCTTCGCTGAAATCCAGCCCGACAACATCCGCGCCCTGCGCCGCGAGCGCGAACGCGAGGTCGCCCGTGCCGCAACACACATCCAGCGCGCGGTCGCCGGGTTGCGCGTTGGCGAGTTGCGCCGCGAGCCATTTCCAGCGCCGGTGCAGGCCGAAGCTTTGCAGGTCGTTGATGAAATCATAACGGCGGGCAACCGCGGCAAAGAGGTCGCCCACCTTGGTCGCTCGCTGCGGGCCGGGCGCATAGAACGCATTGCTCATCTGCCGCTTACCTTAGCCAGATATATTAAAAAAGGCAGCGAAATAAGCCCAATTCCGAACAAAACCTCCGGTTGCCACCCGGCCCGCGTTTTGCTAACCATGTCCTTGCGAATGAATTGGCTGCCCTTCCGTAAACGCAACCTGGCTGGCTCGGCTCCGCCGACGCCATCGCCTGCGGTCACGCAGGTGCCATCCCTTGCAGACGGGCAATCCCCCGCCGGTTGCGCAAAGAAGATTCTGGTCGTGGATGACGACGCGGTGATCCTCAAAACCACGTCTTCCAAACTTAAATCCCAAGGTTACCAGGTGGTCACCGCGATGGACGCGGCCGAAGCCATGAACGCCGTGCGCCAGAACAAGCCCGACCTTATCCTGCTTGACATCTGTTTCCCGCCGGACGTGGGCGTTGATTGGGACGGCCTCAAGATCATCATGTGGATGCAGCGCATGGACGAAGCCAAAAACATTCCCATCATCGTCGTCAGTGGCAGCGAACCGGAGAAATTCAGGGAGCGTTGTCTGGCCACCGGGGCCAAGGCCTTCTTCTACAAACCGGTGCAATACGAGGAACTGCTCCCCTTCATCGCACAAGTTCTCCGCGGCGACAGTGGCCAGCCCACCCCCGGCAGCGCATAGTTTAACCCTGGCTTCCCGCATGAACCCTGACCCACAACCGTCCGCCGGAAAGCGAGGGAAAATTTTGGTGGTGGATGACGACGCCATCATCGTCAAAACCCTTTCATTCAAACTCAAGGCCGCCGGCTTCGACGTATGCGTCGCGCGGGACGGCGGCGATGCCATCAGCACCGCGCGCAAGGAAAAGCCCGACCTGATCCTGCTGGACATCAGTTTTCCGCCCGACGTGGGTCACGGCGGCGGTGTGGCGTGGGACGGCTTCTTGATTCTGGACTGGTTGCGCCGCGTTGATGAAGCGGAACACACTCCCATCATCGTTATCACCGGCGGCGATCCCGCGAAATATGAAAAACGCTCGCTGGACGCCGGCGCCGTGGCCTTCTTTCGCAAACCACTTGATCACGACGAACTAATCAACGTGATCCGTCGAACCTTGGGTGAAATTTCGACGCCGCCCACACCAGGCTTCGACACAATGGTTTCGATTTGAGCCGCGGCCTTTGCGAGCGGTTCCCGATTTGCAATTTTCCCCTGTTCTTTTCCCGGCACACGAATACATTCTGCGGTTATGAAGCCCTGTTCCGCGCCATTTAGCATCGTTGTTTTCTGCATCGCGTGTGTGCGCGTCGGTGCAGGACTTTCGCCCGAGCAGGTCGCGCAATTGCCGCCCCCGACGGATCACCCGGTCAACTTCAGCCGGGAAATCAAACCGATTCTCGAGAAGAGTTGTCTCCAGTGTCACGGTCGCGGTCGCAGCAAGGGTGACTTCCGCATTGACTCGCGCGACACATTGCTCAAGGGCAGCAGTTCCGGCGCGGCGGTCGTGCCGGGTCACAGTGCTGAAAGCTTGCTGATCGAACTGGTCATGGGTTTCGACCCCGATAACTTGATGCCAAGAAAGGGCACAATGCTCACGCGCGACCAGATCGGTTTGCTGCGCGCGTGGATTGATCAGGGTCTGAACTGGGACGCGGGGGTAACGTTCGCCAAACCTGAGCCGATCAACTTGAAACCCCACCGACCAGAATTACCCGCGAGCCGAAATAAAAACGCCAATCCCATTGACCGTTTCCTCGAAGCCGACTTCGCCGCGCACGGAATCAAATCGCCGAAGCCGGTAGAAGATCGCGTGTTTGCGCGCCGCGCCTATCTCGACGTCGTCGGCTTGCTCCCGCCGCCGGCTGAGTTGAACAAGTTTGTGACCGACCGCGATCGCGACAAGCGGGCGAAGCTCGTGCGTCGCCTTTTGGCCGACAAGGAGAATTACGCGTTGCAATGGCTCTCGTTCTGGAACGACATGTTGCGGAACGACTACAAAGGCACGGGTTACATTGACGGCGGGCGCAAGCAGATCACGCAATGGCTCTTCACGTCACTCGAAACCAACAAGCCCTACGATCAATTCGTCGCCGAACTGGTTAATCCCATGTCAGAGTCTGAGGGCTTCGCCAAGGGCATCGTATGGCGCGGCGTGGTGAATGCCAGCCAGACCCCGCAGATGCAGGCCGCGCAAAACATCTCGCAGGTGTTCATGGGCGTGAATCTCAAGTGCGCAAGCTGCCACGACAGCTTTATCAACGACTGGATGCTGGCCGACGCCTACGGCCTCGCGAGTGTTTACGCCGACGGCCCGCTCGAAATGGTACATTGCGACAAACCCACCGGCAAAACCGCTTCTCCAAAATTCATTTACCCACAACTTGGCGAGTTGGAATTCTCGACGAACCGGGCCACGCGGCTGGATCGCCTGGCCAGACTCATCACCCAACGCGAGGACGGACGGTTGACGCGGACGTTGGTGAACCGGCTTTGGCAGAAGTTTTTTGGACGCGGTCTGGTTGAACCGCTTGATGATATGGAAAAACCGGCCTGGAACGCAGACCTGTTGGATTGGCTTGCCGAAGATTTTGCCGATCACGGTTACGACGTAAAACATGTTATGGAAGTCATGCTCACGTCGCGCGCCTACCAATTGCCCTCCGTGGCGGCTGCGGAAAAAACCGAGTCGGCATTTGTTTTTCGCGGGCCGCTCGTGCGCCGGATGTCGGCCGAACAATTTCGTGATGCCGTGGGCGCGCTCACGGAGGTCTGGTATGCCAAGCCTGCCGCCCACCTCGTCCGCGCTGACGGCGCAACGAATCGTTTCGTCACTGTGCGCGCCGCACTGGTCGCCGCAGATCCGCTGCAAGTGGCGTTGGGCCGGCCCAACCGCGAACAGGTTGTTACCTCCCGCGCCAGCACCGCAACGACCTTGGAAGCGTTGGAGTTGACCAACGGCGCGGAACTCGCAGCCGTAGTTGCGCGCGGCGCGGAAAAGATCTTGTCGCAGGCGGACAAGCCGTCGCCGGGTGAGGTGGTGCCGCGGCTTTATGAAAAGGCGCTGGGCCGCAAACCGACCAACGAGGAACTTCGCCTGGCAAAGTATCTGGCCGGCCAACCAGTTCAAACCGCCGGCTTGGAAGATTTGCTCTGGTCGCTGGCGATGCTGCCGGAGTTTCAATTGATTTATTAACCCGTCCTCGTCCTGGATTTCTTGAGGACGAGAGCGCGAACGCGAACGCGAACGAACGAAGATTTATGACAGCGACAACGAAATGGAACCGCCGCGATTTCCTGAAAACCGCCAGCGCCGCGACGCTGTCCGCACTGGCCGCCGGCTTCCCGCGCTCCGTGCTTTCGGCGGAAGCGAAGGTTGACGCGGAAAAAATCAAATCCAGCGCCGACACCGTCATCGTCCTCTGGATGGGCGGCGGCATGGCGCACACGGAGACGTTTGATCCGAAACGTTACGCGCCGTTTGAGAAAGGCATGTCGTCCGCCGCGTTTCTCAGCACCTTCCCGAGCATCCCGACGGCGGTGGACGGCATCCGGTTGTCCGCCGGTTTGGAAAAAATGGCCGGCATCATGGATCGCGGCACGCTCATTCGTTCCTACACGGCAGGCGACCTCGGTTTCATCCTGCACTCGCGCCATCAGTACCAGTGGCACACCGGTTACGCGCCGCCGCAGACGGTGGCCGCGCCACACCTCGGCGCCGTCATCGCGCGAACACTCGGTCCGCTCAATCCCGCCGTGCCCGCGTTCATCAACGTCGGCCAGCGTTTCGACGTGGGCGAAGGCGAGGAGTTGAAAGCCTTCACCACCGCCGGGTTTCTCGGCAGCGAATTCGGCCCGTTCAACATTCCCTTCCCGGACCAGGCTGCGAACACGGTGCGGCCACCCGGAGGCATGACGCCGGGTCGCTTCGAGGACCGGAACAAGTTCTACAAGAAACTTCTCGCGGCGAGTCCGGTTGGGGAGCATGGCAGCGATTACCAGAAGGAATCTCTTCTGCGATCTCTGGATAATGCCCATCGCCTGCTCAGTTCGCCCGCCGCCAAGGCGTTCGACCTCGCACTCGAACCGCTCGAAAGCATCCGGAGGTACGTCCCCAGTTACCAACCCGGCCAGCAGTTCAATGCGGCGCAAGACCGTTTCGGCGCGAAATACGAGGACCAGATGGTCGGACGCTTCGGCCTCGGCTGTTTGCTCGCTCGTCGCCTGGCCGAGGTCGGCGCGCGTTACATCGAAGTCACGACCGAATACATCCCGTTCCTCAACTGGGACACGCACGAGAACGGCCACACCCGCGCCGCCGCCATGAAACGGCAGATTGACGCGCCGTTCGCGCAACTGATCCTTGATTTGGAAGAGCGCGGCCTGCTCAACCGCACGCTCGTCTTGCTCGCGAGCGAATTCAGCCGCGACGCACTCATCGAAGGCAAGCCGGACAAGCGGGTCAAAGACCAGGTCGAAGTACCGGACCAGGTCGAAAGCGAAAAACATTACGGCATGCACCGGCATTTCACCGATGCCGGGTGCGTGCCGATGTTCGGCGGCGGCGTCAGGAAGGGGCATCTGCATGGCTTGACCGCCGACGAGCGCCCGTGCAAGACCATCAAGGACCGGGTCGTCATTGAGGACCTGCATGCGAGCATCTACCGTGCGTTGGGCATTTCGCCCCGGCTGGCCTACGAAATTGAGAAGCGCCCGTTCTACGTCACGCGCGACGGCGAGGGGAAACCCATTCTGGAACTATTCGGCTGACGCAAACCGGCTTGCTTTACCTGTGGAATTAAGCCCATGGTGAGGCATGACGTTGCCCACGCAGCCCGTGACATTGACCGTTGAGCAAATCGCCGAACTGAACCGCCGGCTCTCCAACATGCGCCACGACATCAATAATCATTTGTCGCTGGTCCTGGCCGCTTCGGAACTTATCCGCACCAAGCCGCACATGACCGAGCGCATGACCGCCACGCTTGTCGAGCAACCCCCGAAGATCACCGCGGCGCTGCAAAGCTTTTCCGCCGAGTTGGAACAATCGCTCGGCATCCAACGGAAGTAATCCGCGCGTTGTAACCGCGCCCGCCTGCCTGCCGTCTGATCTGTTGTCGCCAGCGCAACCTGGCTTTTCCACCCGGAAATAAAATTGATGAAAATGAAAACCATTCTTCCGTGGCTCGCGGTCGCGTTCATTCTGGCCGGCGCGGCCAATCCCCTGCGCGCCGAACCGACCAACGCGCCGGCCGTCTCACTGGATCGTGAAAAACTCCATGAACAGTTGAAGAACATGACGCCCGAAGAACGCCGGGCGAAGATCGAAGCCTTGCGCAAAGAGCGGGCCGCAGCAACAAAACCGGCCCCCGGCGTCGCGGCCGAACAGCGCCGCGCCCAGCTTCAGAAGAAGCTGGAGGATCTCCGCCGCAAGAAAACCGATGGTAGCATCACGCCGCAAGAGCAGTCATTGCTCGACCGGATGGAGTGCTCGGCGAAACGCGCCGAAGAGCAGCGCGCCAAGATCCGGACTGATGGCAAGCCGTCCACCGAAAAAGCTTCCGGGAGAAATCAATGACCCCACCCGAAAGGAATGCTAACAGGCAATTACGAGCACTCCGCGGCCGGATTGTGGTTGTGTCCCGAATTTCGTTTGGGCGGTAAGCGTCGCCGAGGCGGCCGTCCGGCGCTGTCCCAGCGATTCGGGTGGAATCCGCGCTCTTTTCCAGTTTAGTCGTGCGCGTTTCCTTGTCATAGTTGCCCGCATGGAACGGTCCGAAGCGGAACTCATCGCGGCGGTGCTGAAAGGCGACGCCGCCAGCTTCGAGCCATTGATTCAGAAATATTCACCGCGCGTCTTCGCCACCGCCCGCCGTTACGCCCGCCGGGAGAGCGAAGTCGAGGACATCGCACAGGAAGTCTGGCTCAAAGCGTTTCACAAGTTGAAGAGTTTTCGCGGCGACGCGCCGTTCGAACATTGGCTGATGCGGCTGGCCGTGTGGACATGCTATGACTTTTTACGCGGCCACCAGCGCAACCGCGAGGCGACGTTTTCCGATTTGTCCGAGTCGGAAAACGACTGGCTCGACCGCTTCGCCGCGCATCCGGAGTCCGCCAGCGAACACGCCGACGCCGCGAAACAACTTATCGGGCGCATTTTGGAACAATTGTCGCCGCCCGCGCGCCTCGTCATCACGCTGCTCGAAATCGAGGAGCGGTCGGTGAAGGAAATTTCCAAACTGACCGGCTGGTCCGTGTCGCTGGTCAAGGTGCGCGCTTTCCGGGCCCGCGCCGAGATGCGGAAGATTCTCGTGCGTCTGGCCAAAGATAAATACTTGTGACCAGTAACCCCGCGCCCCGCCGGAGCGTCTGAAACATTGCTGAATTTATGAATCTGGAGCAACTGCAACAGAAACTGCTCGCCGCCGCCCGCGCCAACCCGCCGGGCGACCGCGTGCCGTATGCCTTTGAAAAACGCATTCTGGCCCGGTTGAAGGAATCGCCCGCGTTTGATGTGTCCGCGCTCTGGGCGCGGGCGCTGTGGCATGGCGCCGCCTCGTGCGTGGCACTGACGCTCCTGTTCGGCGTATGGTCTTTTATCGGCGCGGGCAACAACGCGGCCACCGATAACGAGGAATTTTCACAACACTTTGAACAGACCATGCTCGCGGCCGTGGATGAACCGGAGGAAATCCGATGAACACTTGGAAAGTCATATTCGCCACCTTGGTGATTTTCGTCGCGGGCGTTGTGACCGGCGGCCTGCTCGTCAGCTATTCCGATCGCGCGCAGCAAAAGCACCATCGTTTCTGGCTGCGCGAACTGACGAGTCGCTGGCCTGACCCCAAGCAGCCCGCCGCCATTCCACGCGAAGCGTTCTCGCCGCCCAAACTGTCCAGCGCCCTGCCACAGGGATTGCGCTTGGATTTCTTGCAAAACCTGAACCGCGAAATCCAACTCACGGATGAACAACGTTCGCGCATTGAAAAAATCATCACCGAAGGCCAGGAGCGCAACAAACAGCTCTGGAATCGTGTGCTGCCCGAAATGCGCCGCGAAATGCAGGAAGCCAAGGAGCGCATCCGCGCGGTGCTCACGCCGGAACAGGTCAAGCGCTTCGAAGAGTTGATGAAGCAACGGCCGCAGCGCAAAGGCAATGAGCCGATGATGCAACCCGACCGCCGCCTGCTCGATCAACCACGCCGCCCATTGCCGCCGCGCGCTGGGCTGCTGCCGGAAGGCGCGCCGCAACCGCGCCCGCCCGCCGAGCCGCCCGCGAATCCGTGAGTTGGAGTTCACGCTTCAGCGTGTCCCCGCAACGCTCGGAACAAGCTAAAGCTTGGACTCCAGCTTCCAACGTCGCAGCCGCAACGCGTTACCAATCACGATGAGGTCGGAACAACCCATCGCCGCCGCGCACAGCACCGGACTCATGAAACCCAACGCGGCCAGCGGCACGCCAATCGCGTTGTAGAAAAACGCCCAGAACAAATTCTGTTTGATCGTCCGCAAGGTCGCTCGCGCCAGTCCCAACGCCTCCGGCACGGCTTCGATTCCCGATTTCAGCAGGATGATGTCCGCCGCCTCGCGCGCAACGTCGCTGGCGCGGCCCACGGCGATGCCGAGGTCGGCCTGCTCCAATGCCGGCGCGTCGTTTATGCCGTCACCCACGAAAGCCACACTCTCGCCGCGCGCCTGAAGTTTCTTTACAAACTCCGCCTTCTGTTCGGGACGCACGTCGGCGAAAACATTTTCCGCCGGGATGCCAATTTTTCCCGCGATGCTCGCCGCTGTGAGCGCGTTGTCGCCGGTGACCAGGAAGGTTTTTAGCCCGCGCTGTTGAAGTTGTTCCACGACCTTCGCCACGCCCGGTTTAAGCGTGTCGCGCACAGCGAAGAGTCCAACGAGAGATTGGTCGAGAGCCAGGCCGACGATCGTCGCACCCTGCGCGGACCACTCGGTGATGAAACTTTCGCCCGCTGACACGTCCGCACCCAACTCGCGCAGCCAGATTAGCGAGCCGAGCTGTGCCATCCTCCATTCTCCATCCTCCATCTTCGTCCTGGCTGCGACGCCTGCGCCGCGCACTTCCGTCCAGTCACTCAAGCTGATTGCTTCGGACGAAAGTTTGGCGAGCGCCTGGCTGATGGGGTGTGTCGAATTACGGGTGAGAGCGGCGGCAAGGTTTTCGTAGCGGCTGACGACAGGAGGCTCTGACTTGCCCTCGGAATTAAGAGCCTCCTCACGTCGGCTGCTACTTGGCGCGAGCCAGGACTTCGCCACTTCCGGTTTTCCCACCGTGAGCGTTCCGGTTTTGTCGAAGATAAGCGCCGTGACGTAACCGGCTTTCTCCAGCGCAACGCCGTCGCGAATCAAAATGCCGCGGCGCGCCGCCGCGTTGGCGCTGGCCATGATGGCCGCGGGCGTGGCCAGACCCATCGCACACGGGCACGCGATGATAAGCACCGCCGCCGCGATGATGAACGCCGCCGCTGCCCCAGTCGGAACATGCACGTGCCACAACCATTGACCGAGCCAGCCATGCGCCTGGTTCGCGGAGTCAGTCGCCAGCCCCCACCAAAGCCCGGCGGCAAGTGCCACGAGCACAACCACAGGCACGAACACGTTGCTCACGCGGTCGGCGAGCCGTTGGATGTCCGCCCGGCTGGTTTGGGCGCGCTGCACGGCCGCAATGATGTGCGCCAACGCGGTGGCTTCACCCGTCGCGGTGACGCGCATGACCAGTCGTCCGTTCAAGTTAACCGTGCCGGCGTAAACTTCGCTGCCAGCGGTTTTGTCCACCGGGGCGGATTCGCCGGTGAGCATTGTCTCGTCCACGGCGGAATCGCCGTCCGCCACGAGGCCGTCGGTCGGCACGTGGTCGCCGGGCCGCAGCGCAACCAGATCGCCGATTTTCAATTCGGAGACGGGGACTTCCTTTTCGCTCGTGGTAGGGACACGCTGCTGCGTGTTCTGGCCGACCGGCAGGTCGGCCCTACCAGGATTCAATTGGCGGAGCCGCCGCGCAGTTTGCGGCGCGAGGTGCAGCAATGATTTGAGCGCGCTTGATGCTCGCTCGCTCACGCGCGCTTCGAGCCAGTGCCCCACGCTGATGAGCGTGATGATGGCGGCGGCTTCCATGAAATAGACGTGGACGCCAAGGCCGCCGAACAATGCCCACGTGCTGTAGCCGAACGCCGTCGTCGAACCGAGCGCGACGAGCGTGTCCATATTGGAACTGCCGATTCTGAGTTGCCGCCACGCGCCGCGATAAAACGGCGCGCCGGCAAAAATCTGAACGACGCCGGCCAGCCCGAACGCCAGCCATTGAAACCAAGGCTCCATGCCAAGGTGGAAAACCCACTCGCCCAACATCAACAGAGTGGTTACGACTGCGCCAAGCCAAAGGTTCAAATGCCAGCGGGCCTGACGTCGTTCGCCGTGATCGTTCGCGGTGACCTCGATGGTTTTTGCTTCGTACCCCGCGTCTTTGACCGCGGAGAGCACGGCGGCAACATTGGTTGGCGCGTCAGCGGCCCAACGGACGGATGCGCGGCCCGCGTCGAGCGTCACTGATGCGCTGCGCACGCCCGGCACACTTTGAATGGCTTCAGTGACGTGGCGGGCGCAGTTGTTGCAATTCATCCCGGTCACCGACAATTCGGTGACTTCAGCGGGCGTGACATCGACCGCGTTTGAACGAGTGGTGTGCGTAGCGCTCATATTGTGGCACGACGGGATAGTTTACGTTGCAGGACAAAAACAGTCGAACACACAATCATTGAGTCCGGGTTGGGCGAAAGCTCCCGGTCGAAGGGACGCCAAGGCTGATTTGAAACCATTTCCAACCGTTACGCCCGGTTTCAGCCGCGCCAAAAAATCATGCTTGCTCACGAGCGCCTCTTTCTAAAGGATGCCACCCGTGCAGCCCCAACCGCATCGGAAGGGTTACAAATGGCGGCGGTTCGTCCGGGACAACCAGACACTATTCTTTGCTTTCTTCTTTCTGGCTCTCATCCTCTCCCTAGTCGCGGGGCTGGTCTGGGTGATGGGAAGCATCCGGTTTATCAACGCACACTGATCAACCAGCGTCAGCCAATCAGCCTCGTTTGCAGAGCAACGCTGCCACCGCCCGATCCATACGCAAATCCGCTAGCGGGATGCTCGAATCCGCGGTGGCGACAAGTGAATTGGTCGTGCCCAAATCTATACCGACGATTTTGCTCATGCGTGATGACTGTTTGAACCGCTAATCGGCGCTAATCTACGCTATTTTTTTGCAAGGGTTGCAGTTGCACTGTCTTGTCAGCGCAGATCAGCGCAGTTTAGCGGTTAAATATGCTGTTCCTTTCTTCGTCCGGCGGACATTACTTGGTGAATGCCGGAAACGGATGACATCCAATTGCTGCGGGATTTCACGGAGCGCCAGTCCGACGCCGCGTTCGCCGCGCTCGTGACGCGGCACGTCAATCTCGTCTATTCCGTCGCGCGGCGGCAGACGGGCAATCCGCACGCCGCCGAGGAAATCACACAGGCCGTGTTCATCATCCTCGCCCGCAAGGCGGCATCGCTCGGCCCGAAGACCCTTCTCTCCGGCTGGCTCTACCAGACCGCGCGGCTGACGGCGGCGAATTTTCTGCGCGGCCAGATCCGCCGGCAACAACGCGAACAGGAGGCGTACATGCAATCGCTTTCAAACGAAGCCGAACCCGACGTGTGGCCGCAGATCGCGCCGCTGCTCGACGACGCGCTGGGCAAACTCGGCGAGCGCGACCGGCACGCCATTGTGCTGCGCTTTTTCGAGAACCGAAGCTTGGGCGAAGTCGGCGCGGCGCTGGGCGCGAGCGAGGACGCAGCCAAGATGCGCGTGAGCCGCGCGCTGGAGAAGTTGCGGAAGATTTTCACCAAACGCGGCGTGACTTTGACGACGACGCTCATCGCGGGCGCAGTGTCGGCGAACTCGGTGCAAGCCGCGCCGGTGGGACTGGCGGTGACGGTGACGGTAGCAGCGGCGAAAGGTGCGGCGGTCAGCGGTTCAACTTTAACCCTTATCAAAGGAGCATTGAAAATTATGGCGTGGACAAAAGCGAAGACGGCAATTGTGGTGGGTGCAGGTGTGTTGCTCGCAGCGGGGACGACGACGGTGATCGTGAAGGAGGCTCGTAATCATTTTGATGATAACGATGCGATCTGGAATGACGATCGCAGTGCATTGGATGCCGCGCCGCCAATGGTAATTCTACGACCAACA
>CAYIOH010000002.1:0-5506 GCA_964364975.1 uncultured Bifidobacteriaceae bacterium | reverse complement strand
GTTTCCACAGAGCCGTGCGGGCGGCATCTTACTGCCTGAAAACGGCAAGCTGGCGACACGATGCCAACCGGCCAACGTGCTGTTAACCCACGCATTCAACTGGAGTCAGGTGAGAATGGTTTTGGATGCTCCATTGCCTGACGGTCTTTTTGACTACTTGGTCACGTTGCCGGAAAAACAAAAGGAAGCCTTGCAGCAAAAAATACGCGATCAATTCCACATCGTTGGCCACCGCGAGATGCGAGACACAGCAGTTTACATAGTAAGAGGCAAGAGAGCGCCAGAACTCAAGCCGGTTTCAGCCGAGTTTGTTGAGCAAATAGTGGAAAACGGCCGTTACAAGGGCCGAATGTCGGATATGTGGTTTTCGCTGGAGTGTTATTTGAAAACACCAGTTCTCGCCGAAACTGATACGTCGTCGGATTGCCAAGTTGATTTGCGTTGGGGAAATCCAACTGACAAAGCCTTTCCAGCAATCCCAGATGTGGCTGCGCTGCAAAAGGCGATTCGCGAGCAGCTTGGCTTGGAAATGATTGCAACCAATAGGCCAATCGAAATGCTCGTCGTCGAAAAGGAGAAATAGTTTCGCACGGCGTAGCGGCTTTCGGGAGAAAGCTGCCATCTGAAATACTCCGGGTCGGTTGCGGCGCTCTGCCGAGACGCCGCTACGCACTTTGTCGGCTGCCTCACGCGAAGGGTGCGAAGGGCGTAAAGTTTTACTGCCCCCTTTATCCTTTGCGACCGTGGCATGAGACGAATTGAAAATAATCTGTTCCCTTTCCGGTTGGGCGTCCATGTATAGGTAGACGATGACCGACGACATGGCGTTGGTGCGGGAATACGCCGCCAGCCAATCCGAGCGCGCCTTCGAGCAACTCGTGGCGCGACATCTGAGCATGGTCTATTCCGCCGCGTGTCCAAGCTTTAGCTTGCTCCCGACTCGCCCAACAAGCTAAAGCTTGAACTCCAACATGCACTGTATCGTCACTGCGGGGCCGACTTACGAAACGATGGACAATGTCCGTCGGCTCACGAATTTTTCCACGGGCCGGCTGGGTACAGAGCTGGCCAATTTCCTCGTTGCGCGCAGACATCAGGTTACGTTGCTCATTGGCGAGCAGGCCACGCACGGCGGGGAGCGACGGGCGCAACGGGTTGAGTCATTCACGACGACGGAAAACTTGCGCGAGAAATTGCAGACGCTGGCGGAACAAGAAGTCGGCGCGGTGTTTCACGCGGCGGCGGTCAGCGATTTCAAGTTCGGCAAAATCTGGCTGCGCTCGCCGGCGGGTGAATTAAGCGAAATCAAGTCCGGCAAAATCTCCACGCGTCAGGGCACGCTGCTGGCTGAGTTGGTCCTGACGCCAAAAATCATCGCCGAGTTACGCGACTGGTATCCACGCGCGCGGTTGGTGGGCTGGAAGTTTGAAGTGGACGGCGACCGCGCGGGCGTTTTGCGCGCCGCCGAGGAGCAACTGGCCAGGTGTTGCACGGACGCGTGCGTGGCAAACGGGCCGGCTTACGGCAACGGCTTTGGTCTGGTGACCGGTGGCGTCAACCGCTTCATCCACACACCTGATGAAGCGGCACTGTTTGACGCGTTGGAAACTTTCTTGCGTTCGTAAGGAACGCCGGCGGCCGACCGCTTTCGGCTTCGGCGTTTACTTGCCGCCGCCGTCCTTGAGGAGGGCGAGGAACTGACGCAAGGCCGGCGAGAGCACTTTGTTCTTCTTGTAAATCGCGGCCAGCGGCCGAAAGAAGTCTCCATCGTCGAGTTCCACGGATGCCAAGGTTTGATTGGAGATCTCCTGGAGGATGGTGCTGGACGGCACAATCGAAATGCCGGCGTCAATTTCCACGGCGCGTTTCACCGTCTCGATGTTATCAAATTCCATCACGGTGTTCACTTCGACGTTGTGTTCGCGAAAAATTTTATCCAGCGCCTTGCGCGTGGGGATGTCCGGTTCAAAGCCAACGAATTTCTGACCCGCAATGCTTTTGAGCCGGATGGTTTTCTGCCTGGCAAAGGGATGCTGCGGATGGCAGATCAAAACCAGGGGGGACTTGCGCAACACGACGATTTCAAGCTTCGCATCCTTGTGCGGATAAGCGACCAGCCCCACGTCCACGACGTTGGCAAGCACGTCTTCGTAAACCTGGTTTGAGCGGCGGTACTCCACGTGGACATGAACAGTCGGGTAATCCTTTAGGAAGCGTTTGATGTAGGGCGGCAAATCGTGCAGGCCGATGCTGTAAATCGTCGCCACGCGAATCGTGCCGGAGATGATGTCTTTGATCTCCTGCAGCTTGCTGTGCAGGGAGTCGAAGGTCTGGACGATTTGCTTGCTGTAGTCGTACAGCACCTGTCCTTCGCGGGTGAGGCGGAATTTCTTTTTACTCCGCTCAATGAGGAGCGAATTGAAGATGCGCTCCAGCGCGCTGATTTGCTGGCTGACCGCGGACTGGGTCACGCCGTTGATTTGGGCGGCCTTGGTGAAACTTTCCGTTTCGGTCAGGTCACAGAAGACTTTCAGGCTTTCGATTTGCATGAGGGTAGTGAGTCCAAAATCGAGCCACCTGTCAATAGCTGTTATTAGTTGTTATGTTGGGCCAAGCACGTGTTTCACCTTCATCAAAAGCTCCTGGGTGGTGAAGGGTTTCTGCAGGTAGGTGATTTCCTCCTGTTTGCTGCCGGGCCACACGTAACCGCTGACGCTCAGGATGCGCGTGCCGGGCGAAAGCCGGCGCACTTGCTCCGCCAGTTCGCGTCCGCTCATGACCGGCATGACCAGGTCGGTGATGACCAGATCAATCGTCTTGTCGCTCTTTGAAATGATTTCCAGCGCTTTTTGCCCGCTGTTGGCCGTCAGCACGTGGTAGCCATAGGATGAAAGAATTGTCTCGCCCATCGTCAACAGCAGGTCCTCGTCGTCCACCATGAGGATGGTCTGGTTGCCGGTCAGGTCGTCGCCGGCCTGAGCGCGATCTCTCACAATGCTTCTTTCAGCCGGGAGATAGACGCGCACCGACGCGCCCGCTTCTGGCTGGCTGGAAACCGCCACGCCGCCGCCGTGATTCGTGACGATGCCGTAAACCCAGGCCAGACCCAGGCCGCGATGCGTTCCCTTCTTCGTCGTGAAGAATGGTTCAAAAATCCGCGGCAACACGTCCGGCTCGATGCCGCAGCCGTTGTCGGAGATTTCGGCGCAAACGTACAACCCGGCCGCCAGTTTGGCGTTGCGGTCCTGGGTTGGCTCGGCCAGTTCCACGTTGCGCGTCTGCACGCCGACGCGCCCGTTTTCCCAGAGCGACTCGACGGCGTTTTCCAGAATTTTCATGAACGCCTGCTGAATTTTAGCCTCGTCAAATTTGGCGGCGAAAAGCCGGCGGTCCAACTGGACGTTCCAGGCGGTCGGTTCTTTACGCGAGTTCTGAAAAAACTCGACGCAACGCTGGAGGATGACGTTGACGTTGCCGGCAGCCTGACTGCGCGCTTCCTTCTCCTGCAGGCTGAACGCTGCCAGGTCGGCAGCGACTTCCGCCGCCTTGGCCGCCGATTTCTCGATTTCCAGCAGCGTGCGCCGCCAGGGATGCGCCGCCTCCGCCTTGCTCAACATGAGCGAGGTGTAGCCAAGGACGCTGGTCAGCGCGTTGTTGAAATCCAGCGCCACCGACCGCGCCAGTTGCAACGCGCAATCGAGCTTTTGTTTATGCGCCAGCCCGGCATCAAGGGCGGCGGGATTTGTTCCCGCGAGTTCCGTGGTGTCCGGCAACAGTTGCAGCAACAGAAACCGTTTTTCGCCGCGCACCTGTAAACCAACCAGTGCGGAGAAGGTCTTTGGGCCGGCTGGCAGCAGCAGTTTGAGTGGTGTAAGCGGCGCCAAGACGCCGGCGCCGTCCTTCAAAAACTTGTCGGCGGTGATGCAGTTGTCTGCCGACCAGAGCGTCGCGAGCTTGGCGGAATCCTGCGTCAACGGCACGCCGAAGGTGTTCGTCGCCGCGTGATTGGCGCGAACAATTTCACCCGCGCCGTCCACCAGCAAAGCTGGCCACGCGGCGTTCTCAAAATCAAAAATGACATCTGACTTCATGAACGACCCGTTCCCAATTGACAGACTAGAAACGCGGACGGTTTTTCTCAACTCGAAACTACGGTTTGAGGACGAACGCGGCGGGCAAAAGTTCCCGGACGGAAAAAACCTTGATGGCGTTCGGCGCCCCGCTGTCCGCGACGAACACCTTCGCCTTGGGCGCGTGCTCGGCCAGCAATTGCCGGCAGGCGCCACACGGCATCGGCCCGCCCGCAGTGCGCGCGACCACCGCCACGGCGACAAAATTCCGTTTGCCGGCCGTCAACGCGGTGAACAATGCCACGCGTTCGGCGCAGCAAGTCAGACCGTAACTGGCACTCTCCACGTTTGCGCCGCTGATGATTTCGCCAGTTTTGGTCAATAACGCCGCGCCCACTTTGAATTTCGAATACGGGGCCACGGCGCGTTCCCGCGCCCGAGCCGCCGCCCGCACCAATTCCAGTTTATTGATTGCGACCATAATACTTCGCGAAGTTTTTCAGCAAGACCGCTGCCAAGGTCTTCACACGCTCGGCGGTTTCCAGCACTTCCGCGTGCGACAGCGCGCCCCGGCTCCTGCCCGCCGCAAGGTTCGTGATGCAGGACAGCGCCGCCACGCGCAAGCCGCATTGCCGCGCCGCGATAACCTCCGGGACGGTGCTCATGCCCACCGCGTCCGCGCCGAACCGCGCAAACGCGCGAATCTCCGCCGGCGTTTCGTAACTCGGCCCGCTGACTGCGAGATAAACACCGCGCTGCAGCCTCAACTTGCTTGCCCGCGCCGCCGTTCCGAGCAAGGCGCTCAACTTCGCGTCGTAGGCCCGCGTCAAATCCACAAAGCGCGGCAGGCCGGAAATCGCCGGGCCACGCAGCGGGTTTGTGCCCATGAAATTGATGTGGTCCGTCAACACCATGAAATCGCCGGCGCGAAAATTGCGATTTATCCCGCCCGCAGCATTGGTCAGCAGCAAATCGCGAATGCCGAACGCAGCCAACGCGCGCACGGCGAATGTCACGCGCTCCATGGAATGTCCTTCGTAAAAATGCGCGCGACCGCTCAATACCAAAACCGGCGTGCCGCCCAGTTTTCCGAGATACAATTCGCCCGCGTGTCCGCTCACGCCGACTGGCGGAAAGCCTGGCAGCTTTGCGTAGGAAATCTTTTTCTCCACGTCCAAGACGCTGAGAACATGATGAAACCCGCTGCCGAGGACGACGGCGAGCGTGGGACGAAGGCGCGAAATGCGCCTGAGTCGGACGACGGTGTCTTTCGGGTTCGTCGGTTTCACTGCTTCCTTGTAGGAGAAGCCGGGGCAAAGAACAAGCTCGCGCAACTTCACCGGACACTGATCGTTGCCGTGAACGCGCCCGCTTACGGCGACCATTTCACACGGAAGCAAGCACGCGGCAGATTGTTGGTGATCGTCACCACCTGA
>CAYIOH010000001.1:0-36637 GCA_964364975.1 uncultured Bifidobacteriaceae bacterium | reverse complement strand
TCGCCCCTATGTGTGGCATAGCAGCCATCTTCGCCTACAACTCTGACGCGCCCGGCGTGAATGACGGGGAACTGCGCGCCATCCGCGACCACATGACGCTGCGTGGTCCTGATGGGGCAGGAGAGTGGTTCGATCCTTTGCACCGCGTTGGTCTTGGCCATCGCCGGCTTTCAATCATTGATCTGTCCCCGGCCGGTGCGCAGCCCATGCTGCTGCCGGAGTTTCAACTGGCGATCGTTTTCAACGGCGAGATTTACAACTACCGCGAACTGCGCGCGGCGCTCGAACAACAAGGCCATGTGTTCAAATCCAACAGCGACACGGAAGTGTTGCTCCGGCTCTACGCGCAGAAAGGCGAGGCGATGATGAACGATCTGCGCGGCATGTATGCCTTTGCGCTCTGGGATGGCGAGCAACGCGGCTTGCTTTTGGCGCGCGACCCGTTCGGCATCAAACCGCTATATTTTGCGGATGACGGCAGGACATTTCGAGCGGCCTCGCAAGTGAAGGCGTTGCTCGCGGGCGGATACATTGAGAAGACACCCGATCCGGCCGGGCACGTCGGTTTCTTCCTGTGGGGACACGTGCCTGAACCCTACACGCTGTTCAAGACCATCCGGTCCTTGCCGCCGGGTGCGACGCTTTGGGTTGGCCAGGGCGGCGGGCGACGGGAGCGCAAATTCTGCTCAATCACGGAAATCCTTTCGCATGCCGAACGCTCGAACTCTCAACCCTCAGCCCCCAGCCCTCAACTCCACGACTTGTTGCGCTTCGCTCTCCAGGACACAATCCGGCACCACCTGATCGCCGATGTCCCCGTCGGTGTGTTTCTGTCATCCGGCTTGGACTCGACGACACTTGCCGCGCTGGCCGCCGAGCAAGGCGGCCGTTTGCGCACGGTCACACTGGGATTCGAGGAATTTCGTGGGACGGCCAACGATGAAGTCCCGTTCGCCGAAGCCGTCGCCCGCCAATACGGCGCACAACACCAGACCATTTGGGTCGCGCGTCGAGATTTTCAAACTCACGTTAATCGCCTTTTCGACGCAATGGATCAGCCGAGCACGGATGGCGTCAACACCTACTTCGTCAGCTTCGCCGCCGCGCGCGCTTCGCTGAAGGTCGCCCTGTCCGGTTTGGGCGGCGACGAATTGTTCGGCGGCTATCCCAGCTTTCGCGAAATTCCGCGCCTCGTGAAGGCCCTTCGCCCTTTGCCTTTTGCCCGTTCGCTTGGCCGCGCGCTTCGTGTGATTTCCACCCCCGTGCTCAATCGCTTCACCTCGCCCAAATACGCCGGGCTGCTCGAATACGGCTCCAGCTACGCCGATGCCTACCTGCTCCGCCGTGGTCTGTTCATGCCTTGGGAACTGCCTGAATTGCTCGAGCCGGACCTCGTGCGCGAAGGCTGGGAAGAGCTCAACACCCTTGCCTTGTTGAATTTGACCGCTGGTCTGCTTTCTCAGAGATCGGCGATCAGAGATCGGCGATCAGTTCCAAATTCTGACTTCTGTCCTCTGAACTCTGGCCGCGTGCGCGTCAGTGCTCTCGAGATGTGCTGGTACATGCGCAACCAACTCCTGCGTGATTCGGACTGGGCAGGCATGGCTCACTCGCTGGAAATCCGCGTGCCGCTGGTGGACGTGGCGGTCCTGCACGCGGTCGCTCCGTTGCTCGCCAGCGAGACGCCTCCGACCAAGCGCGACATGGCCCTTACTCCCCGCTCTCCGCTCCCTGCTGCCCTGCTTGCCCGGCCCAAGACCGGCTTTTCCGTCCCGGTCCGCGACTGGCTTTTGCGCGACTCTCAAACCTTTTCCCTCAACGCTCAACCCCGCGCGAATTCTCGCGGCCTTCGTGGCTGGGCCAGGCAGGTTTACGATCGGTTCACTCGAAACTGATGCGCATTCTGGTTCTCGTGACGGACGCCTTCGGCGGTTTCGGAGGCATCGCGAAGTTCAATCGCGATCTGCTGACCGCGCTCTGTGCGGCCCAGGACGTTGAAGAAGTTGTGGCTGTTCCACGCTTGATGCCCGAGCCGCCCGGCGCACTGCCGACGAAGCTTAACTACGTCACCTCCGGCGTCGGCAGCAAACTGCGCTATATCAAAACGGTTTTGACCACCGTTCTCCGACTTCCGACCCCTGACCTTCTGATTTGCGGCCACATCAATCTGCTATCGGTCGCATTGGCGGCGCGATTGTTTTGCCGTGCGCCGGTCGCGTTGGTAATCCATGGCATTGACGCGTGGCAACCGACTCGCAGTTGGCTGGTCAATCGATTGGTCAGGAGAATCAACGCCCTGATTGCGGTAAGCGAGTTTACGAAGCAGCGATTTCTGGGCTGGGCGCGATTGGACGGCGTTCGGACTTTCATTTTGCCCAACTGCATCGAGTTGGCTGCTTTCCGCCCCGGCCCAAAAAACTCGCAACTGCTCGACCGTTATTGTCTGCGCGACCGGACAGTCCTGCTGACCGTGGCACGCCTTTCGGCGCAGGAACGGTACAAGGGAGTGGACAGAGTCATGGAAGTTCTGCCTGATTTGTCGAAAGAAATCCCAAGTCTTTGCTACCTCGTCGTCGGCGATGGAACGGACCGGGAGCGCTTGATGAACAAGGCGCAATCACTCGGCCTTTCCGTGACCGACTGCGCGCGCGCTAACTCATCGCCCTCTCCGCATCGATCGGGGAGAGGGTTGGGTGAGGTATCGAAGCCCCACTCCCCGACCCTCCACGCTCCACGCTCCACGCTCAACCCCGCGCAGGTCGTTTTCGCCGGCCGAATCCCAGAGGACGAAAAAGTGGATCATTACCGCATGGCGGATGCCTTCGTGATGCCGGGCTGGGGTGAAGGATTCGGTATCGTTTACTTGGAAGCGATGGCTTGTGGAATTCCGGTCGTTGCGAGCAAAGCCGACGCGAGCTGCGAGGTGGTGGGCGGTGGGAAGCTGGGATTCATCGTTGACCCGAGGAACCCCGCAGAGATCCGGGAAGGAATCCTGGCGGCGCTGAAGTGGCCTCGCGGATTTGTTTCAGCCAGCCTTAATGATTTTTCGTTCGAAAGCTTCCAAACTCGCGTGCATGAGATCGTGGAACGGCTTGTTCCCAGACTGGAAGCGCTTTCGCCGCCGAAAGCGGCAGCCGCCTCATCAATCCAACAAAACTGACGCTGAAGACTGGGGTTGAGCACCGGATGCGACAAATCTTCAAAGGAGCTGTCTCATGCGCCTGCGCCTTCGGCGCATTGCTCCTCGTCGCATACTTCTTCCGCGCCCCGATCTTGCGGGGTTTAGCGGACGCTTGGATCGTCAATGACAAGCTGGAAAAGGCCGACGCTATCGTGGTTTTGGGCGGCGGATTGGACACGCGCCCGTTTGAAGCCGCGCGGCTTTTTCAGCAGGGACTCGCACCCCGAATCCTGCTGCTGAACGTGCGCAGCAACTATACCGATGAATTGGGAATCACCCTGCCGCATACTCACGTCGCAAAGTTGGTTTTGTTCAGCAACCAGGTGCCGCCTGAAGCCGTGATCGAGATCGGTAACGGAGTGATGAGCACCCGCGATGAATCCTTGGCTGTGCAGGGATGGGTGAAGGCAAGCCACGCCAAACGACTCATCATACCCACCGATCTTTTCCATACGCGGCGCGTGAAATGGCTTTTTCACAAAGCGCTCAACGGAACGAGCGTTGATATTCGCACTGAGGCCGTCGCCTCGAGCGACTACACGGCGGCCAACTATTGGCAGCACGAGGAAGGGCTGCTTGCTTTCCAAAACGAGGTCCTTAAGTTCGCTTACTACGTCGTCAAATACTGACGACGGACCACGGATCGCTGATGACAAGTGAACCATGAAGACGCTTCTCGTGACGGGTTCCTCCGGCCTCATCGGGTCCAAAGTTGGCGCTTTTTTCCCCGGGAGCTGGGTTATGCCATTCACGGAGTGGCCAACAACCAGCGCGCGGTTTTTTTCGGGCCGCATGGGGACACGCGTTGGAACCAGCAACGCCTGCAGCGGGAACTTCCCGGCTTCATGCACCATGAGCTAGCTCCCAACCCCATCGTGTCCCACGAATTGATCATCGAACCGGGGCGCACGCAACGCCAATACTGGCGCGACCTTTGGCGCTACCGTGAGCTCTTTTACATTCTGGCTTGGCGGGACATTGCGGTCCGTTACAAGCAGACTGTCATTGGCGTTGCGTGGGCGCTTATCCAGCCGCTGCTGACCATGCTCATCATGACCGTCGTGTTCGGCAAAGTCGCGAAGCTGCCGACTGAGGGCACCGCCCCCTACTCGGTCATGGTCTTCGCGGCCATGCTGCCTTGGATGTTCTTCTCCACCTCGCTGTCCTCAGCCAGCCAGAGCCTGGTGGGCAACGCCAATCTCATCTCCAAAGTCTATTTCCCCCGCATGATCATCCCGGCCGGCGCGGTCATCACCAGCTTTGTAGATTTCCTGATCGCCTTTGGCATCCTGGTGGCCATGATGGCTTGGTTTCAATTCTGGCCGGATTGGCGCATTGTGACGCTGCCCCTGTTCATTGCGCTGGCCTTTCTCGCCGCCATTGGGCCGGGCCTTCTGATCACCGCCCTCAACGTCAAGTACCGTGATTTCCGTTATGTGATTCCGTTTCTCGTCCAGTTTGGTCTTTATGCCTCGCCCGTCGGCTTCAGCAGCTCGGTCATCCGTGAACGCTTTGGCGGCACTCTCTTCACCATTTATTCCCTTAACCCGATGGTGGGTGTTATTGACGGATTCCGTTGGGCAATCCTAGGCGGTCACAGCAAGATCTACTGGCCGGGGTTCTGTCTTTCTATAGCGCTGGTGGTTGTGCTGCTCTTTCTAGGTATCTGGTACTTCCGGAAGATGGAGCGCACGTTTGCAGACGTTATCTGAGCGCCAGCCGCGCGAAGATGGGAGTTGGAAGTATGAAGATGATAGATCAAAGACCAGAGATTACAGTTGGAAAAGCGAAACGGGAAGTAGTGGAACAATCTTCCATCTGCTATCCGCCATCTTCCAGCAAGAGCCGTGTCTTCTATCCCGATGGGTGACTCCGTCATCATCACCGTCGAAAGCTAGGCAATAGCCCCATTCGTCCACATGAGCACGAACAAGGTTTATGGCGACGCGCCCAACGAGATTCCACTCATGGAACTCGACCAGCGATGGGACTATGCCGATCCGGCCTACGCGGATGGCATCCGGGAAACCTTCCGCATTGACCAGAGTAAGCACTCCATTTTCGGCGCATCGAAGGTGGCGGCGGACGTCATGGTACAGGAATACGGCCGCTACTTCGGGATGCCCGCCTGCTGCCTGCGCGGCGGTTGCCTTACGGGACCGAACCACAGCGGCGTCGAGTTGCACGGCTTCCTAGCTACCTCATCAAGTGTAACCTGGCGGGCCGCGCGTACAAGGTTTTCGGTTACAAGGGCAAGCAGGTGCGCGACAACATCCACAGCCACGATGTCGTGCAATTCATGCGCCGATTTATTGAGTCGCCGCGCTGCGGCGAGGTTTACAACCTGGGCGGCAGCCGCGCCAACTCCGTTTCCATTCTGGAAGCCTTTGACTTGATCTCGGAAATCTCCGGCAAGAAAATGAATTACGTATATGTGGACCAAAACCGGCAAGGCGACCACATCTGCTACATCTCGAACCTCGACAAGATGAAGACCCACTACCCCAGTTGGACCATCACCAGGGATCTGCGCACCACATTCGTTGAGATTCACGATTCGTGGGTCAGGCGTGCCGAAAGGGAGCGCTGAAAGCAGCAATGATTTCAGTTTGGCGTGCCAGCCTTGCAATCTTCAACTTTCAGTTTGTCAGCGTTTTAGATTGTTGCTTTTTTGGAAAATGAGCGAAGCGATCATATCGGTCGAGAACCTCGGCAAGAAATACCGTCTGCAACACCAGGCCCAGCGGCAGCGCTACACCGCCCTGCGCGACGTGCTGGCCGAGAAGGCCGGCTCCGCGCTCTGTGCTCCCCGCTCCCTCGCCCGTCGCCTCTGGGGCTTTGGCAGGTCGAAGATAGCAGATAGCAGTTCGGTTCGATCTCCCGGCTCCCATCTCCCGTCTTCTAACTCCAGTCTTCCACGAACCGAAGATTTTTGGGCCTTGCGCGACGTTTCCTTCGAGGTCAAACAAGGCGAAGTGGTCGGCATCATCGGGCGCAACGGCGCGGGGAAAAGCACGCTGCTCAAAATTCTCAGCCGCATCACCGAGCCGACTACGGGTAAGATACGCATCAAAGGGCGCGTGGCGAGTTTGTTGGAAGTGGGAACGGGGTTCCATCCCGAATTGACGGGGCGGGAAAACATCTTCCTGAACGGCGCCATCCTGGGAATGAGCCGGGCGGAGATCAAAAAGAAGTTCGACGAAATCGTGGCGTTTGCGGAAGTGGAAAGGTTTCTGGACACGCCGGTGAAACACTACAGCAGCGGCATGTATGTGCGGCTGGCGTTTGCGGTGGCGGCGCATTTGGAACCGGAAATTCTGGTGGTGGACGAAGTGCTGGCAGTAGGGGACACGTCGTTTCAGAAGAAATGTTTGGGTAAGATGGACGAAGTGGCCCACCAGCAAGGACGCACCGTTCTGTTCGTCAGCCACAACATGGGAACAGTTGGCAATCTTTGCTCTCGCGCCATTCTGCTGAACGCTGGACGGTTGACTGATCAGAGCGATCCCGCGAGAGTGATCGCCCGTTACCTCAATGACAGCGCCGCTCGGCACTCCGACAACGGCAAGCTCAACCTCAAAGCTGCCGAGCATCCGTTGATTCTTCGCTCCGTCGAAGTTCTCAATTCAGAAGGCAATCCTTCCTCATTCTTGCCGAACCACGAACCTTTCCGTGTGCGACTGACCTACGAATTGACTGCCGCCATGCCGCAATTGCGTTTGGGTTTCCGTTTGCACGCTCAGGACACCACGGTGGTGTTAACCACGACGGACTGCGATTCGCTCGGAGGCAAACTCCAAGCGCGTCCAGCGGGCGCGTACGTTTCCGAGGTGGAGTTTCCCGCTCACCTGCTCAACCGTGGACGCTACTACCTTTGGGTTGGCATCGATATCCCGATGGTGTGTGGGGTGCTCTCAGTGGATCAAGCCGCGAGTTTTTCGATCGAACCAGTGGCCGGTATTATCGCCGATGTCAACGACGCTCGGCTCGGCCTGGTCGCGCCGCTGCTTCCATGGAGTTCGAGGCGAATTTCCTCATGATCTTGAAACACCCTATCACGGGGCGTGAAACGCATGCGGAGGCGGTCGAGTGGCTGCCTGGCTGCGCTTACTTTCGCTGCGGGCGGACGGGGTTGCAATGGCTCGAGCCCCAACCGATAAGCGGGCCGGTTTACCCTGACTTTTCAGAGGACGCAGATGACTTGCTTGGAAGGGCCACACCCGAACTGATCAAGACTTGGCTGACGCCAAACGAGCAAGCGGCGCTCGAATGGGTGCGAGGAAACTTGAGCCCCGGCGCGGAGATTGTGGAACTATTCGCCGAGACCGGACGTTTTGCATGGCAGTTGAGGTCCTTTGGCTACGAGGTGCGCTTGGCGGACCCGCTTGCCTCTCACGTCTCCGTACTGCGTAAGCATGGCTTCACGTCAATGCAGACAGCCAACCCCGCTGAACTGCCGCCGGATTGGTCGGAGGCTGACGCCGTGATTATTTTGGAAAGCCTCGTCCGTGTGGCGCAACCCGCGGTATTTATGGCAGCCTTGCGTGCCCGACTTCCGCGAGCGCAGGTTTTTATCACGGCCCCGAGTCTCCGCCGGCCGCTGAAGCTCCCCGGCGTTGACCGTCGCACTGGATATCCGCCGGATTTTCTCACTCGTTGGACTGTGGAGGCCTTGCGCGAGTTGCTGGCGACGAGCGGCTATGTTGCCCACGGGCGCAGTATCACTCCCGGGATGCTCAGATCCCTCCGCAAGCGGCGGCGATGGCGTGGTAGAGTTTTCGTCGTGTTCCAGGTCCTTCTGATGATTGCCTCGGGGGAATATGAGTTTTCTGTCTCCGGGTGGGGTCGCCCCAGGAATGCTTCAACGTGAAGAAGTTGATTGGATTATTCCGACGACCGGGAGCCGCGTTGCGGCGACTGGCACCCGTGCCGTCGTGCTGGCATGATCAGTATTCGCGCACGGCAGCTTTCCTCGTGCGCAGTGATCACTGGGAAGCCGAGCGGATAGCGGCATGGCAACTCCGCCAGTTGAACCACTTGCTTGGACACGCGTTCAGGCATTGTCGCGGACATGCCCGCAAGCTGCGGGCTGCTGGGTTCTGCGGTTGCCTGGAGCGGTTGGAAGATCTGTGTGGGCTTCCGTTCTTCACCAAGGAAGAGTTGCGCACTCAAGGAGATGAGTTCATTGCAGAGAATCGGCCGAGTAAGACTTTGCGACCGATTACTTCCGGCGGCACCACGGGCACGCCGACGCGTTTCATGGTCGATGCGCAGACCTACGACGCGGTTTTTGACGCGTGGCGGCACGCAATGTGGCGCCGGGCCGGCTACGACTTGGGCGCGCGCGCGCTCGATCTCACGTGGGCATTCTCCGGAGGCGGCTTGCTCCGCCCGTCAAGCGATCCTAGCCGCATTTATCTTTCGATCCACGCGCTGGATGCCAGCGCAGCCTGCGACTGGTGGTCGCGCGTGCGTGGGTTCCAGCCCAAGTTCATTGTGGCCTTTCCCTCGACGGCGACGGCCTTTGCGAAACTGGTTCCCGCACCCGGAGCAATGCCGGATGTGCGTGGGCTCCTGCTGGCGTCGGAGACGCTGACTTCGGACCAGAGTGGGGTTCTTAGGGCGGCCTTTCCCCAAGCACGGATATTTCAGTGGTACGGGATGTCTGAACTTGCTGGGTTCGCCTCAGGTTGCGAGCACGCGGACACTTTTCACCACTGGCCGCAATCCGGCGTGCTCGAACTGATCGGTGAAGACGGCCACCCTGTGCAGAACCCCGGCGAATCGGGCGAAATCGTGCTGACTGGATTCGCGAATCTAGCCACACCGTTTATCCGGTATCGCACGGGCGACCGTGCAACGCTCGGGAACCGCTGCCCGCAGTGCAAGCGCACACACTTGGTGTTGACTGCGATTGATGGTCGGCTTAGTGATTTTCTCCTTGGCCAGCAGGGTCGCGTAGTGCCGATTTCGGCTCTTAACTTCCACAGCGACGAGTTCCGGCTTGTGTTCGCGCACCAGTTTGTCCAGGAAGAACCAGGACGTGTGGTATTGCGCGTCGTGCCGCTACCGGGGTTCACGCGCGAGGATGAATCGGCCATCATCAGGCTCGTTGGTGAGAAGCTCGGCGGCGACGTGAAGCTCACGATCGAGCAAGTTACCTCAATCCCAAGAACTCCGCGCGGCAAGCAGCCGCTCATCGTGCAACGTTGCCCGCCAGCGCGCCACCACTCCGGTCTTATCTCGATTCTTTCTGCACCATGAAAGCCTTCGTTACGGGTGGCACCGGCGTCGTCGGTCGTACGTTTTTACCCAAACTGGTCAACGCTGGATGGGAAGTTACCGCGCTCACACGCGATCCGCAAAAGTCCGGCCTGCTACGGCATGAGCGACTCGACTACTTCGCGGGCGATCTGTCTGATGTCAGCACCGTCAAACACTTACTCGAAGCGCCGGCGAATTATGACGTGATCTTTCATTTAGCGGCATCGCTCGACTACTTCGGCCGGCTCGAAGAATTGCTGGCGACTAATGTCGGTGGGACGGAAGCGATGGCCAGCTTCGCGCGCCGCTCAGGCGCCCGCCGATTTGTCTATGCGAGCAGCATCGAAGCGGCTGGCGCGTTTCGTCTGTCGGAAGTTCCCGCACCGCCGGAACGTGCCTACCGGCCGCTGACGGCATACGGCAAGAGCAAAATCATCGCGGAAAAACACGTGTTGCAACTCGCTCGTGATGGCATCGCGCCGATCTGTTTGCGCATCGGCAATGTCTATGGCCTGGGCTGGGATAGCTTCGTTGTCCAGTTCGCGCGGGCTCTACTGAACCGCGGGATGCTATGGGAGTACCTCCCGCTGTTTGGCAGGTTTTATTGGAGTCCGATATGGAATGAGGACGTGGCCGACGGATTGATTGCGTCGGGTATGGGCACTCAGGCGGGCGTGGAAAATCTTGTAGGGCAGGCCGCAACTGTTGAAGAGATGTTCCACTTCTGCGCCGATGCTATGAGGATTCCGTTCTCGTGCGGACGGCGCAAGTTGAGCGATTGGTTTTACGTCAATCTCCAGGTACAAATTCAGCGGTGGTTTGGCGTAGGCGGCGCAGGCGAACTGGGTTATCCGCTTGCGCCGATTTGGCCAAGCGTGCACCGCGCCTTCGCCATGGAAGGCGCGGTGCGACGGCTCGGTTGGAAGCCGTGCATGCCGTTGCGCGAGGGCATTAGCCAGACTCTACTGTGGGCGCGCTCAGCCGGCTTGCTCCAGTTCTGAAATAGCTTCGGCCAATAATCCGCTGCGGTTGGGGCTGCTCAGTAGTGAAGTGGGACGGTTGCGGCTAACCGACCTTCTCCGATGAAGATGCTATGCGCGTTGGCTTAATTACGACGTTGAACACCAATATCGGTGACGACTTCATTCGGGAAGGCATCTGCTCTTTGTTGAGGCATGTTTTTTCGAAACAAGTAGTAACGTTCGTTCCAATTAACAAACATCGACCTCTAACGGTTTACCCGCACCGGCACCCAGTGCAGGTTGCACAACTGGCGCGCTACTTACCAAGAGGTCGCCAGCATGTGTTTCAATTGATCGAACGCGCAGCGTCTGGCCTGAGGTTCAGCCACTTTGAAACCTGCGATCTGATTGTTCAGTGTGGCACCCCAGTGGCTTGGTTCGGCTGCTGGCGCTGCGAGTGGGCTGAGCCGCTGTGGCATCACGTTGTTGGACGCCTGAGCAATAAGGGCATCCCGGTTTTGAATCTGGGTGCAGGCGCCTGTTTTCCTTGGGAAGCACAGCCCGAGCGCATCGAGAATGAGAACGACGCCCTTTATCTGGGGAGAATTTTGGCGTATTGCCGAGCTACCACGGCACGGGACCGCCTTGCCAAACGTCTTTTTGAATTCTTGGAACACTCGTGTCCGCTTATCCCTTGTCCCGCGTTCCTTGCCGGAAAAGCACTCACCAATGGAAGTGCTGACAGGGATCTCGTGGTGATAAACTATATGGAGGGAGGGGGACATTACGACTTTGGCCAGAGTATTAATCCCAATGCTTGGAGAAGTACAGCGCGAAATCTGATCGCAAGCCTGCGCCAAAACCACAGATTGCTTTTTGTGTGTCATGATCAAAAGGAATATGCAATAGCCTCGGCGCTGAATGGTGACATACCGCGGGTTCTGCCGAAGAATTCGCAGGAGTATTTTTCAATCGTCGCGCGCGCAAAAGTCGGTATATGCAATCGCCTGCACGCAGCCGTGGCGATGGCGGGCATCGGTATCCCGTCGGTGAGCGTAGGAACCGACACCCGAATGCTGATGGTCGAAGCGGTGGGATTACCGGTTTTCTATGTCAAAGACGCGACAGTAGGGGGCGTGGAAGACAAACTGCACTGTCTGCTCGACAATCAGGAGAGCGAGCGAGAGCGACTGTTGAGCCTGCGCGAGGATACTTGGAAGCGATATCTCGAAGTTGTCGAGAATGCACTATGACTCTTGGGTCAATAGCCGTTGAGACGATCATACCTGTAGCACGCCGACTCGCGTCCCGAGCGACATCCCCCACGTTTGTGAGACGGCTCGCCGAGCCATTTTTCTGGCTTGCCTGTCGGCGGGGTCGAGAAGGTGCGGTGAGGCTGGAGCAAGCGAAGAGCGTGCTTGTGGTTCGCCTGGATGATATTGGGGACCTAGTGCTGACGAGTCCGTTGTTGCGGGAGTTGCGGCACTCGGTGCCGCAAGCTTGGATAACGCTCGTCGTCAAGCCCGTTTGCTACAACTTGGTGGAACACTGCCCTTACGTAAATGAAGTCCTAACGTTTGATCCAGATACTCCCCGGCCTCCATCGCAGTTAACGCGGCATCTGCGCGCGTTGGGTCTTTGTGGGAATCGCCTTTGGCGAAGGAAGTTTGATTTGGCGATATGCCCCCGATGGGGTATTGATCGTTATCATGCGATTTCCCTGATGTATTTGAGTGGCTCTCCTAGCCGCGCGGCTTATGCCCAAAGGCGCTTTTCAGAAGGTGCTTCCTGTGGATCAGGATTGGACGGGCTAGTCACGCATCAGATTCTTGGGGAAGACCGAAAACACGAAGTCGAACACAACCTGGATTTGGTTCGGTTTCTGGGTGGGAAAGTCGGTAGTGACAACTTAGAACTGTGGCTTGATGAGAGGGACGAGGACTTTGCCCGGACCTTTTTATCTCGGGCAGGTATCGAACACAATGATATGCTGATCGCATTGGCACCAGGGGCCGGCTGTTTCTGGAAGTGCTGGCCGATAGAAAGGTTTGTTCTGTTAGGCGCGCGCCTGCTTGAGCGATACAACTGTCGGCTTCTAGCTGTGGGCGGTCCTGGCGAGGAAGAATATGGCTTGAAACTGGAAAAGAACTTGGGGGCGGCAGTCGTCAATGCCGTTGGACGCGCTACATTACGAGGAACCGCTGCCTTGCTGAGGCACTCGAAGCTTTTTGTAGGCAACGACAGTGGACCGATGCATCTTGCTGCGGCGGGTGGAGTTCCAGTCCTAGAGTTTTGCTGTCACGCTGAGTCGGGGGCTTGGAGTGCTAACTCTGCTGAGAGATTCCGACCTTGGGGCGTTGATCACATTGTGCTTCGCCCTAAGACGGGACGCCTGCCGTGCATGCGGGAGTGTACGGCTGGGTGCGCCCACTGCATACTGGACATCACGGTAGAACAAGCTGAAGCAGCAGCGCGAGGATTACTGTCCTAACGATGTTGTGGGTACCTCCGGAAACTCCAATTCCATGAAGATACAAACATGATTTCATTGGCCTTTGTGCGTGTTTGGTTTTCAAAAAATGGAGTTTCCGGAGGTGTCCTTGTGTAATTGAGATACGACCGGAGCCGGATTCCTCAATCGTCTGGAAGAAGTCCACCTTAGTTGATATGATCTCCATCTTCGCGTGCCCCAAGCCTTTTACGAATCCGCATATCGCCACCATCCAGCGAAATGCGATCACGAGTTGGACCCTCCTCCAACCGAGACCCGAAATCATCATCTTCGGCGAGGAAGAGGGCACATCTGACATCTGCAATGAATTGGGATTGCGGCATTCGCCAGAAATGGCCCGCAATGAGCATGGCACCCCGTTGTTGAACAATATTTTTCAAATGGCCTCCCGGATGGCCACCCATCAACATGTGTGCTTCATCAATGCTGACATCGTCCTGATGGAAGATTTCATGTCAGCCGTGCGAACAGTATCAGTCTGGCGCCAGCAGTTCCTGATGGTTGGCCGGCGCTGGGATGTCGGCATTACTCAACCTTTGGAGTTTCGGGATCCGCAGTGGCGCGAGAACTTGAAAACGACAGTGCAAGATTGCGGCAAACAACAACTGCCAACTTGGATTGATTACTTTGTATTCCCGAAAGGTCTTTATCAAAATCTTCCGGCTTTTGCCATTGGGCGACCGTTCTACGACAACTGGTTGATTTGGCAAACCGCCAGGCTTAAAGCTCCCATTGTGGATGCTTCCGCCAGCGTGATGGCTGTTCACCAGAATCATGATTATTCACATGTTCCGGGAGGCGAGATGGCCGCCAGTCGAGTTAAGGAAGGGCAGAACAACAGCCGACTGGCCGGTGGATGGCGACATTGCTATACGATCGAGGACGCAACCTATCGGCTAACGCCGTCGGGCATTCGGAGAAACCTGAGCCTGCGTTATTTTCAGCGCCGAGGGGAGATGGCGCGCCGTTGGCTTGTAGATTGGAATCGCCCTCTTAGACGAAGTTTGGGCATAGGGCGAAAGCGGGCAGGATCGTGAACAGGGTGCTATTCCTCTCCGATGGCCAGCCACTGGGGGGCGAGCAGCTTGGTTATTATCAGGCGCTCGAAAGGTGTGCGGAGGTGATGATTTGCGAGTTCGCTCAGCTAGAACACGGCGAACCTGATGGCGATCTGCTGGCTTTCTTGAAGGAATCTTCGTTCAAGCCGGACCTGATAATGCACCCCGCCCCTTCGGGGTTTCTGCCTTGGGGATTTGCGCAGGCGCCGTTTCCAACGGCCTATTTCCACATTGATACGTTCTTTGGAACGCGGGAGCGCACAAGATTGGCGATGTTTTTCGACTACGCGTTCGTATTTCATCCAGGCTTTGAGAACGGCTTTCGGCGCGCCGGCCACCCGCGAGTGTTTTTGTTGCCGCATGCCGTAGATCAAAGGCTCTTTGCTGGACCTGATTGCGAGCGAATTTACGAAGTGGGTTGGGTCGGATCAATGAAACAAGGGTTTTATGAGTCGAGACGCAGGATCATTCCTAAATTGGCGGCCCGGTTTCGAACGAATGAATGGAGCCGATGGCATAATCGTGAGGAAATGGCGAGAGCTTACCGGTCGTCGAAAATCGTTGTGAACGTCAACCGGGATGATCATCCGCTGGACGCGAGCCTGCGCACGTTCGAGGCAATGGCGGCAGGGGCCTTGCTGGTGACCAGAGTCCCAACTGAGTTGACCCCCTTGGGCTTTGTCGAAGGCGAACATTTCGTTGGTTACCGGAGCGAAAATGACATCGAGAATCTCGTAGCAAGTTTCCTGGCGCGGGAAGAGGATCGGTGCCGTATCGCGACGGCAGCCCGGCAAAAGGTGCTTAAAGAGCACACCTATGACCATCGGGCAAAGGCACTGCTGGAAGTAATCAAGAATGACCACGGAGAACTGTCCGCGCCGGCTCGTCAATGGTCGGAGGCAAAGCTGCGATACGAGTATTTGCGGTATTTCTCCGACCAATTGCGTCTGGATGCCGCCGCGCATGAACTCCAAAAACTCGCAGGCTTCGGACGAGCAAGGGCATTGCGGGCTGGCCGTTTGTTTTGTTGGGCGGCTACGCGCGCTTTTTGGCGCGCGGCCAAGGGCTGAAGGCGCGCTGTCTTGTCTTATTCTTTTCCCGGTTGGCGATCAGATCCGCCGCGAATCAGGGGAACACTTTGAAACCAGAGGTTTACCTCCTTACCGAATCGAATGGCTTCTTCGGGCAACGACTAATGCCGTGGGAGAGCATGGATGTGGATGCGTTGGTGCGAATCCTGTCGGAGCATTTTTCGGTGGTACGCGCGACGTACTCCGAGATTGCAAACGGCGCGGTCCGGCCAAAAGACTCGATTGTCATTCATTCGAGTTCGCAACAGCCCGAGTACAAGGTTTTCATTGATGACCTCCTGCTCTTTCTGCTTTCGAACGGCAATCTGCTGGTTCCCTCCATTCACGCCACCCGCTCACATGAGAACAAAGGGTATCAAGAGTTGCATAAGAAATTGCGCGGAGTTCAATCGCCGAAGGGCTTTTACGTGGGGAAACTGACCGAGATTGATCGGACGGAGATTGCCTACCCCATCGTTTTCAAGGAGGTATGTGGCTTCGGAAGCAGTGGCGTACGGCTGGTTCATTCGGAAAGTGAATTGCTTGAAGCCAGCGCCGCTGAGTGGCGGCTGACCTGGCGCGAAGCAGCCAAAGCACTCAAGACATGCCTTGGATATATCGTTCGCAAGCACATCTTCCGCCGGAAGAATCTGAGGCCCTACGGTGATTATTACGAACCGTTGAAGCGTTTCGTGCTGCAAAATTACATTCCGGGATTGAGTCAGGACTTCAAGGTTTTGGCATTTCAGAACCGCATGTTTGTCCTCAAACGAGAGGTGCGACCGCAGGACTTCCGGGCCAGCGGGAGCGGGCGGTTTCGCTTTGATGAGCCGCCAAACGGGTTGCTCGACTTCGCGAGCGAACTTCTTCGTCAGTTCGACGAGCCATACATGTCATTCGACATTTGTCTTGATGGTTCCAATTATCACTTGATTGAGTTTCAAGGCGTGCATTTTGGCCCCTTCACCCTTATGCAAGCACCGAAGCACTTCCAGCGGCAGGCGGGCGGGTGGAACGCGACAACCGGGCCAGTAAGGTTGGAGGCCGTCGTAGGGGAATCTCTGGTCCTGTTCCTTCAACGAGCCGATCAAGGCGGGAAGATTGGAGGAGTGTCCTGAGGGTGGAAGAGTTCTGCGTGACGCAAAGCACCGATACTGGCAAACTGGTGACGCTTTCTTTTCCGCAGCGTCTGCAGGCTGACAGGTCCATTCAACTGCGATGGCAGCACTGACCAGCATCGACGTTCCGATCCTGCTTTATCACCACTTGATTCCGGACGATCAGCCGAATCTTGGCGCGTACGAGATTTGCATCCGCCAGTTCGAGGCACAGCTTGATTTGATTCGCCAGCTTGGGTTCAGCACAATCCATTTCGCGGCGCTCTTCGACGCGCTGGAAAACGGGAAGCCTACGCCAGCACGCTCCATCGTGATCAGCTTCGACGACGGCTTTTGCAGCTTTCTGGAACTTGGCTTGCCAGCGCTACTAAAGCGCGGCATGACTTCGACAATATTCGTGCCTGCAGGCGAAATCGGAGGCGTCAACCGGTGGGATCTGGAACGCGGGTTCCCCGAACGCCGGATCATGAACGAGCAGGAGCTGCAGCAAGTCGCCGCCGAGGGCATTGAAGTTGGCTCGCACGGGTGGGCGCATCGCCAGTTGCCGAAGTGCAATGAGACAGAAGCCCGCGAAGAGGTCGCCCGCTCCCGTGAGTGGCTGAAGGCACTGGGTCTGGCGTCGGATTTCTTTGCCTATCCATACGGTGAATATGCGGCGCGCTGTTTCCCGCTGCTGGAAGAGGCGGGGTATCGCGGCGCCACGTCCATATTCTCCGACACGCCTTCGGTCACGGCCAATCGCTTCGCCATGCGGCGCGTTTACATCCATGCCGACGACACGCCGCAGCGCTTCCGGCTGAAGCTGTCGCGGCTCTACCTTCGCTACAAGGCATGGCGGGGACTTCAGTCGGCAAGTTGAAGGTCACCGTTCTACTTCATGAGCATCCACATCATCCTCAACTCGATCTGGCGCAATCCTGGAAATCGGGGGCAACGACTGGCGCGGACCCTGGCTGCGGTTCGCTGGCAGTTGTTCAAGCGGCTGGTCAAACGGTCCCGGCCTCTTCTGCTCGCGAGTGGCGCGAAGCTGGTGGCCTACGCAGACTGTGTGGTTTCTTCGGCTCTGATCTACGCGGACTGGCCGGAGCATCGTGAACTGACGTTCATCCGACGGAGGCTTCGCAAGAATGACGTGATCATCGATGTGGGAGCTAACGTAGGACACATCTTGCTTCTGCTCGCTGATGTTGCTGGCCCCGAGAATCTATTTGCTTTTGAACCGACGCCCGTGACGTTCGCCAGGTTGAAGGGAAACTGGGAATTCAATGGCTGGCCCACGAACCAACTCTATCCCGTGGCCCTCGGCGCCACTGAAGGCCGTCTGTTCATCCGCAATACATCCCGGCCGGAGACGACGAACGCACTTCACCAAGTCAGGGCGGACGATGACATCGAAACGCAGGTCCTCCCGCTGGATTCCTTCCGTGACCTATGGCGGAACCGGTCCATCGGACTCGTCAAAATCGATGTCGAAGACTTCGAGGTCGAAGTGCTCCGCGGCAGCACAGCTTTACTTCGCGCGGAGCGGCCAAGACTCATCATGTTTGAATCCCTGGAAGGCAGGCTCGATTCGGTGATAGCGGACATCCTAGCTGGGGCCAATTATCGCGTCTTCGAGCTGAACGCGGCAGGCAGGCCGGACTTCGTGCACCACTCTGCGCAAAACCTGTTCGCTGTGCCCGATGAGCTTTCGGGTTCAATGTAGTCAGGCGCAATGAAGCGCGCGCTGCTGATTTCGCCTTACTTCACGCCGAGCAATCTGGCCGGCGTGCATCGCGTACGTCTGATGGCCGGCCACCTCGCGGAGTTCGGTTGGGAACCCATCGTGGTCACGGTCCATCCGCGCCATTACGAGGAACCGGGCGATGCGGCGTCGCTGGCGCTGTTGCCGGAGGGATTGCGCGTGGAGCGCGTGGGCGCGTGGCCGGCGCGGATTTGCCGCGCACTAGGTTTCGGCGACATTGCGTTGCGCGGGCAGTGGACGTTGCGGCGGCGCGTGGGCGAGTTGATCACGGACGGAGAAGTGGCCCTGGTTTTTGCGACGGTGCTGCCCGGCTACACGAGCCTGGTGGGCGCCTGGGCGAAGCGGAAATTCAACGTCCCGTTCGTGCTCGATTATCAGGACCCGTGGGTGAGCGACGCGGGGGCGCGACAACCGCGTTTGAGCAAGGCGGGCCTCGCGCACTGGCTGGCACGCAAGCTGGAACCCGGCGTAGTGCCGCGTGCGGACGCTCTCACAGCGGTGTCAGACGAAACGCTTGCCACCTTGCGGCAGCGGCGTTTGCTTCGGAATGGTGTGCCGGTTGAGATCATTCCCATTGGTGCCGAGGCAAGTGACCACGAGACAGCCCGCAAGAAGGGCCGGAGTTGGATTGAGAAGACCAACGGCGTCTTGGACCTTGCCTACCTCGGCACGATCACCGAGCGAATGCTGCCAGCGTTGAACGCATTATTCGGCGCCATGGCTCGTCTTGCGCTGGCCGACTCGGGTTTCCGGTTGAAGCTCCATCTGATCGGCACGAGCGCCCAGCCGGACGGGCGCGATTCGCACAGAATTATGCAATGGGCCGCCTCCTTCAGTTTGAGCATGAGCGTCCGGCTGGAACCGAGGCGGATTGGCTACTTGGATGCCCTGCGCACCATGCAGCTTGCCGATTTGCTATTGCTGCTGGGGTCCACCGACAGTCACTACACCGCGTCGAAACTGTTTCCTTGTTGGCTTTCAGGCAAACCGATGTTCGCTCTCTTTCACGAGGCAAGCACCGTCTGCGTCTTGGCACGCGAGCTTGGTGGTGTCCGAATTGTGACTTACGATGGAGGGCATGGCCCCGAGACACGCATGCCTGAGTTAGCTGAGGCTCTGCGTCAGATACTATTCGGCGGTATTGCTCTGATACCGCAGCGAAATGCGGCCGCATTTGAAAAATATTCCTCTTGGGGGATCGCGCGGCAGTATGCCGGCCTCTTCGATCGGCTTGTTCGCGAAAAGATCAGTTGCTGATTCGCAGGCGGTGGAAGGTTCCCAGCGGATGAAGGTCACGGTAATTAAAGCGGAACGGCTCGCGCCTGACCTGCAGGAAATCTGGTCGAACATCCAGCAGTCGGATGCATCATTGGCGAGTCCCTACTTCCGTCCGGAATTCACGGCGGCCGTATCAGCGGTGAGGAATGATGTCTATGTGGCGGTGCTACAGGACGCGAGCGAGGTGGTTGGTTTCTTCCCATTCCAGCGCAACCATGTGGGCGTTGGCCAGCCTGTTGGAGCGTGGCTCACGGACTTTCACGGTCTGGTGGCCAAGGCGTGGGTGAAGGTTGAGGCACAGGAACTACTGCGGCAGTGCGGTATGGTGATTTGGGACTTTGACCATTTGCTGGACCAGCAGGATATCTTCTGCGGCTTCCATCGGCGGGTGGCGGAGTCCAAATACATGGATCTTTCCATGGGTTATGAAGGTTATTGCAGGCATCGGCGCGAGGCAGGTTCAGAGCAGATCAAAAAACTCGGGACATTGCGCCGCAAGTTTGAAAAGGAGTTTGGACCGCTGCGCTTCGAATTGCACTCAAGCGACTCTGCCGCCCTCCACACCTTGGTAAAGTGGAAGCGAAGGCAATATGCGGAAACCGGCCTCTGCGACATTTTTCTGTATGCTTGGACAAACAGGCTGTTGGAACAGATTCTCAAGGCACAGGGCAAGGCGTTCTCGGGAGTTCTCTCGTTGCTCTACGCCGATGGGGAGCTCGCCGCGGCTCATTTTGGAATGCGTTCGCAAACGGTATGGCATTACTGGTTTCCGGCTTACGACCCGAAGTTTGCCAAGTATTCACCGGGTTTGGCCCTGTTGCTCAGCATGGCCGAGCGGGCTCCTATGATCGGCATTGAGCGCATAGACTTGGGCAAAGGAGACGATCTCTATAAACAGCGACTTGGTAGTGGAGGCATCGCTGTTGCCGAGGGAAGCATCGAACTCCCGTCGGCGGCGTTGATGGCCAGAAGAGTGTATCGAGGCTGCAAGAGCCTGGTGGAAGGGACGGCAGTTGACTGGCCGCTGCGCTTAGGGCTTAGAAAAGTGCGGAGGCTGAAGGCGAAACTGCTGCGTGAGTAGGATAGGGTGCTGGCAGCGCGGAGTTGAGCCGGGAACACTCTTTCGCAAGGGCCACAGACGCTGAAAGAGTCGCCGGGATACGTCTTTCGCAGATCGCCGTGGTGGGTGCGGACGGATTGAAATTCCTTGATCATCTGAATTGCTCGCCCCACTTTGGCATTGTTGAAAAAGGCATGCGTTAACAGGACAAATCCACAAAATGGCAGATAAGATACAAGCTTTGGATTGGAAAGGTTACGAAGGAAGGGATTACGAGCAGTTCTGGGTAGGGTCCGGGAAAAAGTATTTGGATGAACTGGAGCACTTAATAGCGGCTCACTGTCTCCCGGGCGGCGCAAGCGTTGCCGACCTGGGCGCGGGTTTTGGCCGCCTCGCGGACTGTTATGTCGGCAAGTATCAGCAAGTCCATTTGGTAGAGCCAGCCAGCAATCTTCGCCAAGCTGCCCAGAGGATTTATGGCAATGCCGCGACATATCATGATGCCAGCGTGGCCAACCTTCCCTTCCCGGAGAGATCGTTGGATGCCGTCCTGATGGTACGCGTCTTCCACCATCTTGGCGACCCAACGACGGCGCTGACGGAGATTCATCGTGTGCTCAAACCGGGTGGAAGGTTGGTGTTTAACTACAGCAACAAACGGAACGTGAAACGAATTTTGCAGCGGCTCGTGGGTCGGGCGGCCAGCCCGTTCAATCGCGACATCGAGCCATACTCGCAAACACTATTCGGTCATCATCCCGGCTATGTGGCAGAGGTGTTGGCAACGACTGGTTTTGACGTGCTCGAAGAGTACGGCACAGGCATTCTCGACAAATTCGTCAACCTGTTCCCGTGGCTGGGGCGCCTCCTCAAGCCCTCGCTCCGCAAAGCCCATTGGATGGGGCGTCTCCGGTTGGCCCCGTCACAATTCATCGTTGCGCAGAAGCACTCATGAAGGTCTTGTTGGGCTGTGACGTTGATCCGATTCTTCCTCCGCGGCTGGCGAATCCGTGCGGCGACGACATTTGGGGCTGTCTGCGCTTGCTCGACGGGCTGGTTGAATCCTTCGGCCCGCGACTGCCGCCGATCACCTGGCTGCTTCGCAGCGATGAAAGCGTCCGTTTTGCGACTGGCAAATTCGATTCAGGTTTTCAAGTCCGACCATCTTTCTGGCGTTCCATGATCGATCGCGGACACGAAATTGGCTGGCACATGCATCTGGCTTCGTTCAAACGAGAGCAGGGCCATTTCGGATTTGACCCGCAACCGCCTTGGTTGCGGGCGGCGCACGAAGCGCTAGCCGCCCACGCGCCCGTTGCCGCCACGCGCACCGGCTGGGACTTCGGCAGCAACCACCTGATGAATCAGTTCGAGTCTGTGGGCGTGCGCGTTGATTTTTCAGCGTTGCCGGGGAACATAGTTTGGCCCCGCGCGGGAACGGACACCCTGAAGGTGGATTGGTTGCGCTGCCCCGACGTCCCTTACCATCCGGCGACCGACGACTATCAGCGTCCAGGCCAAATGCGCTTGCTGGAGATTCCGATTGCTCAATTTCAGAACCAGGCAGCAGCCAGGCTGCGTCGCGTTGCTTGGCGGCTGCGTCATGGATGCCTCTCCATTGCCGGGTTGCGCAACCGCACCAAGATGCTCACCGAACCGTGGGACGCGCTGCCGCGGTCGCCCGGTCCGGCGTGGGCTTTTCACTTTCACCCCGAGGATCTGGCGGGCCATGGGTTGTTACATTTCGTCAAGAATGTTAAACGCCTGAGCGCGGTGGCAGGCTTGCGATTCGTGACCGCTTCAATGTTGGCGGACAGGACGCCCCAACCACCCCCGCAGTTGAACTGAGCCAGATGCGACTGGGAGTTTTGGCAAGTCATCCGATCCAATACCTGGCGCCTTGGTTTCGCGGGTTGGCAAAGGAAGTGGATTTGGAGGGTTTTTTTGCACACCGGCAATCGGCGGCGGAGCAGGGGAAGGCCGGGTTTGGTGTGGCGTTCGATTGGGACGTGGACTTGCTGTCGGGTTACAACCACCGTTTCCTGATCAACGTATCAGCACGGCCTGGCGTGAATAATTTCTTCGGCTGCGATACGCCAGAAATTGCAGACATCATTTCTGGGACCACGGGACAGCGGACAACGGACAACGGGACAACAAAGCATGGGATGGAGGTCAGTGGTCAGTGGTCAGTGGTCAGTGGTCAAAGCGCGAAGCGCTTCGACGCCTTCATCGTTTGCGGTTGGCATTTGAAATCGTATTGGCAGGCGGTGCGGGCATGTCGGCGCGCGGGCGTGCCGATTCTTGTGCGGGGCGATTCCCAACTCGGTACTCCCCGCTCCTGGCTTAAGCGCTCGGTCAAGGCCATTGCCTATCGACTACTGCTCCGGCAATTCGCCGGGTATCTACCGGTTGGCCGACGCAACGCGGAATATCTCGCGCATTACGGCGTGCCGGAGGGGAAAATATTTTTCGCGCCGCATTTTGTGAATAATGAATGGTTCGGGGGGAAAGCAGAAATAGCGCGAAAGCAGAAAGCTGAAATTAGAAGACAGTGGGGTGTAACGGATGAGGACAACGGGACTACAGGACCACAGGACTGCCGGCGGACATTAGTGGTTTTGTTCGTGGGAAAATTCATACCGAAGAAGCGGCCGCAAGATTTACTGCAGGCGATGGCGAAGTTGCGAGGCGAACTCACCCTTCGTGCGGATCCCAAGGTAGGGCGCGTCACTCCGTGCGCGCCGTCCGGAACGCCCATTCAACCTATCGGCGCGCACGGAGTGACGCGCCCTACCGGGATGAATGTGCTCGCCGTATTCGTCGGGGCTGGCGAACTGGAGAACGAATTGCGCGAACTGGCGGCGCGGGAAAATCTGCGCGTTCACTTCACTGGCTTCAAGAACCAGTCAGAACTGCCGCGTTATTATGCCGCCGCCGAGGTGCTGGTCCTGCCTTCAGAGAGCGAGACGTGGGGACTGGTGGTCAACGAAGCGATGGCGTGTGGGTTGCCGGCGATTGTTTCGGTGGCTGTGGGTTGCGCGCCGGACTTGATTGAGGGAGGAAGAACCGGATTCGCTTTCCCTGTCGCCGATGTCACAGCGCTGGCTGGCCGGTTGATGGCGCTCGGGGAAATGAAATTGGCCGGGTATGATTTCACACCGGCGCTGGAGGAAAAAATGCGGGCTTACAGTTTAGAGGAAGCGGTGAAAGGAACGGTGGAGGCCGTACGAAAGTTGGTCACTACGAAGGACGAGCGATGACACCTGAAGGAACGCTATTGCGGTGTAGCCACCGACGTCAGGAGGTGGACGGTTTGGATGGATATTTGTCCCGCCTCCTTACGTCGTCGGCTACAGGAGGCACACGGAGTGAGGCGACCCAGGTAGCACAGCAAATGGGAAAAACGCTATGCAGGTGAGTGAAGATGTTCAGTCTGGCGAAGGAATTCCTGCAGCGTCGGCGGCGGGGAAGGACTTGCCGCGCCTTGATGGAATGCGGGTGCTGGTGCTCTTTGGTGGCACGGATTGGTTCGGCCAAGAACGGGCGAACCTCGAAGTTTTTCGTTGTTTGAGGGAACTCGGACTGCAAGCGCGGTTCGTGACCTGTGGCAAATTCGGCGCGCAGGTGATTCAACCGGAACTCACGCGGCTGGGTTTCGAGTGGACGACCGCGCCGTTTGGCTACCACTGGGGCAAATATCTGTTGGGGCGCTACTTTTACTACGGCTTCTTCAATCTTTATGGGCTGGTGGCCACGTGCTGGCGGGTGTGGCGCGAGGCACGACGCTGGCGTGCGACTCATGTCTATGCGCCCAACTGGTTATTCTGGATGTATGCGGCTCCTGCGATTCGGTGGGTCGGGTTGCCGCTGATTTATCGGGCGGGCGACCAGCTTCCCTGGCAAAACTGGTTATATCGCTGGACGAGCCAGAAGTTGCTGCACGACGCAGGCCGGGTGGTTTGCAACTGCGAATTCTTGCGGCAGCGGTTCCTCGCGATGGGGGTGGAAGCGGATAGAATGCAAGTGATTTACAATCACCCGCCGTTCCGGAGCCTGACCACAACAAGTGAATTGCCGTCGGTTCCGGCTGGCAGTGTGGTCGTGCTTTATGTTGGCCAGGTAGCCGAACACAAGGGCGTTCCGGTGCTGGTCGGAGCGGCTGAGTTGTTGCTTAAGCAGGGTGAGAATTTAGTATTCTGGGTTGCCGGGGAGTCAACCTGGGGAAACCAGACTTTCTCTCGTTTGCAGAATCAAGTCAAAGCCGGCGGATGGGGTGAGCGCATCTGTTTCCTTGGCTACCGGGGAGATGTGGCGAGTCTCTTGCGCTCAGCCGACGTTCACGTATGCCCATCAGTCTGGGAGGAACCGTCGCCGAATGTGGTTTTTGAAGCCAAGCGTGAAGGTGTGGCGTCGGTTGTTTTCCCTGTCGGTGGGGTGACGGAACTGATTGAACACGGCGTGGACGGCTACGTTTGCAGAGAATGTACACCGGGGGCGCTGGCTGAGGGCATCCGTTATTTCGCGGCGAACCCGATAGCGCGGCAGGAAGCGGGCGCAAATGCGCGTCACAGCCTGCAAACAAAGTTCGGCTTGGAACGCTTTCGCCAACGATGGGCCGAAGTCTTTATTGCGAGTGCTCGTGGGTCAAGGAAGCATGACTGGACTGGTCGGAAAACCGCCTAACGCAATGGGCAACTTCAAGAGCGGAAAATATCGAAAGCTCTCATCGCCGTCGAGCTCAGGCCAATCATTCGATAATAGGCTTAGTTGTGGAAGTTGAATTTGAAATCACCGCCCTCCTGGCAATCCGTCTGTCCGCAGCCGTTTTGATGCTACGACGGTTCCTGGATCAAAGGATATCAACCACTGCTTATCCACTCATGTACTTGGTCTTTGCCTTATTGAATGACTGGATTCCAGCGCTGGTCTCACTTTCGTACCGGTCCTCGGAAGAAACCCAGCTCGCCCTCGTTTCTCAGAGGCACGGCACTATCAGCTTTTTGGCTTTCGTCCTTGGTTTGCTGTTGATTCATCGTCGGCAGGTGAAGGTGGCGACGGGCGCGACTACGCGCCCGGGGTCATACACAGTTTCAAGGAAGCAACTTTATTCCACTGGACTGGCCGGCTTGGTTGTCTGGCTTGGGGTTTTCCCTCTTGTCCGGGGCTTGCCTACAGCCACAGCCCTCGCTTCCGGTGGAAAGGCCATCGTCCTTGCATCCCTTTTCGCTTGCTACCTGTTCCGCCCGAATTTCGGCGGCTCAGTGTCAGGATCAACTGGGCTGACGGCCGCGTTTGCGATTGCCACCGTGGTTTTCGCGGCCTCCGTTCTTCTGCTTGGTTTCTCTGGCTACGGTCTGATGATCTTTTCTCTTCTCGCGGCAGTCATCACAAGGAGAACGCAACGGAGATTAAGGATGCTCGTTCCGGCCTGTATCCTGTGTTACCTCGGCATGTCAATCTTCCAGACGTACATGCGAGACCGGTCCGTCATGCGCGAACTGCTCTGGGAAAAAGGAGCTGCCTTATCCGTACGCGCCGCACAGATGCGGAATACCTTCGAGAACTTTGAGTGGTTCAACCCTTGGGATCCACAGCAACGGAAGGTCATCACTTCGAGGCTGGCGCAGGGATGGATGTTCGGCAGAGTGGTCAACAACCTGCAGGCGGGGCACGTGGAATACTTGTGGGGCCAGTCGATAGTCGAAGGCTTCACGGCTCTCATTCCGCGCATCCTCTGGCCAGGAAAGCCGGTGTACGTAGGCAACTCAGAAATCGTTGCCAAATACACAGGACTGAATTTTCGAGAAACTACCAGCGTTGGGCTAGGCCCCTCATTCGAGTTTTACATCAACTTCGGAATCATCGGGTTGTTCGTGGGCAATTTCCTGTTGGGATCATTGACTCGGCATTGCGACTATCAGATGGCCGCGAGCGTGCAGAAGCAAAATCTTACTAAGTTCTTATGTTGGTCGGTTCTTGCGCTGTCTATTGTGCAAACAGGGAGGTTGGCCGAGTTGATGTCATCTGCTGGTGCAGCCGTTGCGGCAGCTTATTGCGTCGCTCGAGGAGCGAGCGTGTTTTCGGGTGCAAACGGTCGCGCCGTTGCGATAGGAAGGTTCCGGCGCAAAACGAGATTTCGCCTGCCGAAACCGGCCGATGTGGTAGTCGCTGGGTGGCCGGCAGTTGGTACGGAATCACAGTGCGGAAAATAAAGGTCCTTCACGTCTTGCCTTCTAGCCGCGCGGGCATCGTGTGCCGAGCATAGCGCTGCCGCTTAGCGTGACCTCATTCAAAGTCCTGTTTGCGATTGCGGGATTGCATCCCGAAAGCGGTGGTCCTTCGCGCAGTGTGCCAGCACTGTGTGAGGCTTTGGGGCACCATGGCGTTAAGGTCGAGGTGGTTTCGCTCGATTACGGTCCGGGGTTTGGCGAGCCTCTGATTCCCTCGCGTGCGGCGGCACAGACAACCCTCGTCTCTTGCAGTTCGGCGCTTGAGCGGTGTGCCCAGTGGACACCGCGATTCAAATCTGCTATCCGTGATCGTTCTCGTAACGGGGACGTGCAACTCGTGCATGATACCGGGCTTTGGTTGTTGACGAACCACGCGGTGGCCACAGTGTGCCGGGAATTCAGAATCCCTCGTATCGTCAGCCCACGTGGGATGCTCTCCAGCTGGGCACTCCGATTCAAAGGGCTGAAGAAACGGATCGCCTGGGTGCTGTATCAGCGTCGTGACTTGCAGTGCGCCCAAGTGTTGCATGCGACCTCGCCAGAAGAGGCTCGGGAGTTTCGCGCGGTGGGCCTGCGGCAGGCGATCGCGGTCGTGCCGAATGGGATCGAAGTGCCGGATTTAAGCCAAAAGCCAAGAGCCGAGAGCAAAGTGCCCTTCGCCCTTCGTCCTTCGCCCTTCGCTTCCAGATCAAAGGTCCTTCTCTACCTGGGGAGGATACACCCAATAAAAGGGCTTCCTGATCTGCTGTGCGCCTGGGCAAGTGTGCGACCTCAAGGTTGGCGGGTCGTCGTCGCGGGCCGGGATGAAGGCTGTCACCAGCGGGAGCTCGAAGCTCTCGCCCGTCAACTACACATTGAGAACGACTTTGAATTCGCTGGGCAAGTGGCAGGTGAGGCCAGGTGGGAGCTTTATCGCGGGGCGGACCTGTTCGTTCTGCCAAGCTACTCCGAAAATTTCGGCCTGGTGGTCGGCGAAGCGCTCGCCTGTGGTGTGCCCGTGATCACAACACGTGCCACACCGTGGGAAGAATTGGAAACGCACCGTTGCGGCTGGTGTATCGACGTCGGTGCGGAACACCTGGCCTTGGCCTTAGGCCAAGCCATAGGCCAGACTGATGAGGAGAGACGCGAGATGGGTGCCCGCGGCCGCCAACTGGTGGAAACCAGATACAGTTGGCTGGGCGTCGCGGAGCAGATGCACGCCGTTTACTGCTGGGCGCTCGGGCAAGGCCCAAAACCGGATTGCGTGGTCTCCGACGGCTGACGACTGACGACTGAAAACCGAAGGCTGACCTCTGATCTCTGATCTCTGACCTCCACCCTTCCGTCCATGCTTCTTCAAATCACGCCGCTCATTCTGACGTACAACGAAGCGCCGAACATCGAGCGCACGTTGTCGCGGCTGAGGTGGGCGAAGGAGATCGTGGTGGTCGATAGCTTCAGCACGGACGAGACGTGTGACTTGGTGAGGAAGCTGCCGCAGGCGTGGATCGTACAGCGGGAGTTCGATTCCTTTGCGCAGCAGTGCAACTTCGGCTTGCAGCACATTCGGACGCCGTGGGTGCTTTCCTTGGACGCAGACTACCTGCTGTCGGAGGAGTTGGTCCGCGAGCTTGGAGCATGGAGGCCGGAGCAAGGAGTGGCCGGCTATTCCGTCCGTTTTCGTTACTGCGTTTGGGGCCGTCCAATGCGGGCGTCGCTCTATCCGCCACGGGTGGTGCTTTACCAGAAGGAGCGCGCACGCTATCGCGACGAGGGGCATGGGCATCGGGTGCAGATCGAGGGGAAGGTCCTGCCGCTGCGCTCGGTGCTCTATCACGACGATCGCAAGCCGCTGGATCGCTGGCTCAGGGAGCAGGATCGGTATGCGAGGCTGGAAGCGGAGCATTTGATGAGAACCGGGAGCGGGGAGCAGGGAGCATGGGGCAAAGCGGAAAGCAGAAATCTGAAAGCAGAAATCTGTGGTCCGTGGTCCGTGGTCCGTTGTCCGTCGTCCGGGCTCACAGGGCTGTCCTTGGCCGATCGGGTGCGGCGGAAGATCGTGTTCGCCCCGTTCCTGGTCTTCATTTACACGCTGCTCGGCAAAGGCCTGATCTTTGACGGCTGGAGGGGTTGGTACTACGTCTTTCAGCGTACGCTGGCGGAAATCATTTTGTCACTGCGGCTTTTGGAACAAAAGCTGAGAGTCGCTAGCCGCGAGCAAGGAGCGGGGAGCGGCGAGCCTGAAGTCCGGAGCGAGGGGCCAAGACGGGAATCCCGGCGCAAACCAAGAACAACACCTGACCATGAGTGATGATTCCTTCCGATTCGAGAGCCTGCAGATTTGGCAACGCGCCACAGACCTGAGCAGCCCCTGTTCAAGCTGGCCGAAAAGCTGGCCGAGCGGCGCTACCATCGCTTTGTGGAACAACTGCGTGCTGCCGTGCTGAGTATTACAAACAACATTGCCGAAGGGTCGGGAAGTGCATCCGATGTGGACTTTGCCAATTTTCTCAACACTGCGCGGCGATCCGTTTTCGAGGTTGCTAACATGCTCATCCTCTTTACGCGGGAAAGCCACTTGCAACCAAGTGAAACAGCACACTTGCTTAGCGAACTCGCCGAGCAAAGCAAAAGGCGTTATTCGTTTCGCTGCACCCTGAAAAAGTAGCCTTGCGCCCCGCCCTAAGCTCACTGCTCTTATGCTCATCCTCGGTCTTAACGCCTTCCATCCGGACTCCGCCGCTTGCGCGCTGGTGGATGGGCGGCTGGTGGCGGCCGTGGCCGAGGAACGGCTGGGGTCGCGGATCAAGCATCGCGCCGGTTTTCCGGCGCAGGCGCTGCGCGCGGTGCTCAAGATGGCCAGCGCGACAGTGCGGGACGTGGATTACGTCGCCGTCGGCAACGACAGCAACGCCAACCTGGCCGCGAAGGCATCAAATGTCTTGCGGACGCCATTCACATCCGCGCGCGGTGTGTTCACGCACTTTCAGCGGCGCGCCAAAATGCAGAGCATCCGACAACTTGTGGCGGATGCCTGCGGCGTGCCGGAAAAGGATTGCCGCTTCAAGGTTGTTCGCGTGGAGCATCACCTGGCGCACATTGCCGGTTCCTATTTCGCCAGTGATTTCGATCGAGCGGCTGGCTTTTCCTACGATGCCGCTGGCGACTTTACATCCGGCATGTTTGTGCGTTGCGAGGGAAACCAAATTCATATCCTTGACCGCGTTTTCATGCCGGATTCGCTCGGCTTCTTTTACACGGCGCTTTGCCAGTTCATCGGATTCGCCAGGTTCGGCGAGGAATACAAGGTGATGGGGTTGGCGGCTTACGGTGAGCAGTCGCAGTTGGCGTTGATGCGCGAGTTGTTGGCCGGTAATGGCAGCGGACAGTACCGGTTGAACTCCCGTTTTTTTGTGCCATTGGGCAAAAATCTGGAAGAATGCGTGGACGAACGAGGCGAAATCTTGCTGCCGCCGCTGTATTCGCCAGCGTTGAAAGCCCGCCTTGGTCTGCCTCGTGCGCTCGGGACAGAAATCACCCAGCGCGAAAAGGACATCGCCGCATCCTGCCAAGCCCACTTTGAGGACGTCGTGTTGGGCTGTCTGAAGTGGTTGCACGCACAGGCTCCGGCGGAAAATCTCGTGACCGCCGGCGGCTGCGCGTTGAACGGTGTTTGCAACGCGCGGATTCTGCGCGAGACGCCTTTTCGACGCAGTTACATCCAATGCGCGGCGTCGGATGACGGCACGGCGGTCGGCGCGGCGCTCTACGTTTGGAATGTGGTACTGGGAAGGCAAAGAGCAGGGAGCATGGAGCACGCGTATTGGGGAGCGGAATATTCCGAGAAAGAAATGGAAACAGCGCTGTGCAACGCGGGATTGAGTTTCGATCGGCTTGAACGGGCGGCTTTGCTGGAGCGCGTGGCGGCGCATTTGAATTCGGGCCACGTCACGGGCTGGTATCAGGGCCGCAGCGAATGGGGCCCGCGCGCGTTGGGCAATCGCTCCATCCTCGCGCATCCAGGCTGGCCGGGCATGAAGGATTTGATCAACCAGAAAATCAAACGGCGCGAGTCGTTCCGGCCGTTTGCGCCCAGCATCCTGGCGGACGAAACTGGGAATTATTTCGGGCAGGACATGGAGAGCCCCTTCATGATGCACGTGGTGAAGATCAAGCCGGACAAGCGCGAGGCGCTGGCCGCGGTTTGTCATCAAGATGCCACCGGGCGGTTGCACACCGTCAAGCGGTCGCAGAATGAACTCTATTACGATTTGATCCGCACGTTTGCGCGGAAGAGCGGGGTGCCCGTGGTGCTCAACACGAGCTTTAATGAAAACGAGCCTGTGGTGGACACGCCCCAGCAGGCGGTGGCCTGTTTCCAGCGCACCGACATGGATGTGCTCGTGATGGGCAACCTGCTCGTGCAGAGGGCGCCCCTTGGAAGAGAGAACAGGGTGAGGCGCGCGGTTCACGCGTAGCAGGCGTAGGGATACCACTAAACCGTAACTTTGCCGATGGAGCGGCCCACCCCGGCCCTCCCGTCCCATATGCACATTCTATTCTTCAATCGCTCCTTCCATCCCGACGTCGAGGCCACCGGGCAACTCTTGTCCGAGTTGTGCGAGGACTTGAGCGAGACGCACGAGGTGACGGTGGTTGCGGGCCGCCCGTACAATATGGCGTGCTGGGGCTCGGTGTCTCCCATCCTCGCTGAGACGCGGGGCCGCGTCCGTATCCTCCGGGCGTACAACCCGCGACTGAACAAACGCCTCTTCGCCGCACGGGTGCTGAACCTGTTGTCGTACTTCTGTTTCAGTTTTCTGGCTGGCTTCTTCGCGCGTCGGCCCGAAGTCGTCGTGGCGGAGACTGACCCGCCCGTGCTCGGATTGATCGGCTTGTTGTTCGCGAAGCTCCATCGGGCGAAATTTGTGTTTTACGTGCAGGATCTGTTCCCCGAGGTAGGCGTCGCCCTGGGGCAATTGCACAATCCGCTGCTGATCAAACTGCTCGACGCCGGCACGCGCCAGATTCTTCGCGGGGCGGATGCCGTGGTTGTGCTGGGCCACGACATGCGCGAGCGCGTCAAAGCCAAGGCCTGCTGTCGGGCCAGCCGAATCCGGATCATCTCGAATTGGGTGGACACCAGAAAACTGCGACCCCAACCAAAGCAGAATCCGTTTCGTGAACAGCATCAACTCGGCGGGTGTTTCGTGGTGATGTACTCGGGCAATTTGGGCCTGTCGCAAGGTCTGCACCGAGTGATCGAAATCGCGGCGGCGATGCAGGATTTGCCAACGGTCAGATTCGTTTTCGTGGGCGAAGGCGCCGCCAAGGAACGCTTGCTGACCAGGGCGCGGGCATTGGGATTGAAGAACGTGCTCTTGCTTCCCTACCAACCGAAGGAATCGCTCTCGTATTCATTGAGCGCGGCGGACGTTCATCTGGTGACGCTCGAACGCGGGCTGGCGGGATTGATCGTGCCGAGCAAGGTCTATGGCATTCTCGCCGCGGGCCGTCCGTTCATCGCGGCCGTGGAAGAAGAAAGCGACATCGCGGAGCTGATTCGGCAAGGCCGCTGCGGCATTCGTGTAGAACCCAATTCGGTTGAACAGCTCCGCGCGGCGATTCTGTGGGGATTCAATCATCGAGAAGAGCTTCAGGAAATGGGGCAGCGGGGACGCGGCTTGGCCGAGAGATTATTCGATCGGCGACTGGCGGTGGACAAATTCCGGTCGTTAATCGCCGAACTTGGCGGTAAGGCGGCGGACGCAACGAAGGAGAGAAATCAAATTCCGGCAGAAGTGGAGCGGCAGCCGGCAAGAACCTAGGAGAGGAACATGAAACAAGCGTTAATCACAGGAATCACAGGACAGGACGGCTCATATCTGGCGGAACTGTTGTTGGACAAGGGCTACGAAGTGCATGGAATCATCCGGCGCGCCAGCACTTTCAACACCGGCCGCCTGGACCATCTTTATCAAGATCCGCACAACCGGGGAGTTCGCTTGATGCTGCACCACGGCGATCTCAGCGATTCCATGGCCCTGGTGAAGTTGTTTCATGATGTGCAACCGGATGAGATTTATCATCTCGGCGCGCAGAGTCATGTTCGCGTCAGCTTCGATACTCCCGAGTACACGGCGGATATCACAGGGGTCGGCACCCTGCGCCTCCTCGAAGCGATCCGCGCGGCGGGTGTGGCTCCACGATTTTATCAAGCGTCATCAAGCGAGATGTTCGGCAAGGTTGCGGAGATTCCCCAGCGCGAGACGACGCGGTTTCATCCCCGCAGTCCCTACGGTGTTTCCAAGGTGTTCGCTTACTGGGCTACGGTCAATTATCGCGAGAGTTACAATCTGTTTGCCTGTAATGGAATTTTATTCAATCACGAGTCGCCCCGCCGGGGCGAAACATTTGTCACGCGGAAGATCACGCGAGCTGTCGCTCACATCCAAGCGGGGCTTCAAAAAAGAGTGTTTTTGGGGAATCTTGACGCCAAACGCGATTGGGGTTATGCCCCCGAATACGTCGAGGCAATGTGGTTGATGCTGCAACAAGACACACCCGATGATTATGTCATCGCCACCGGCGAAACGCACACCGTGCGCGAGTTCTGCGAGGAGGCGTTCGGGTGTGTGGGGTTGGATTGGGAGAAATACGTAACGCTTGATGCAAAGTATTTGCGCCCGGCTGAAGTGGACATCCTGGTAGGCGACGCATCCAAGGCCAAACGAATTCTCGGCTGGGAACCCAAGACGGAATTCAAGGAACTCGTGCGGTTGATGGTCGAGGCGGACATACAGATGCTGGAGGACAAGCTGGCGGGCAAGGTGGCCGAGGTCATGGCAGAATAACAATCAAACAGGAGGAATTTTATGAGCTTTTTTCAAAATCAACGAGTAGTCGTCACCGGGGGCGCAGGTTTTCTTGGTTCGTTCGTGGTCGAGGGATTGCGAGCGCGCGGATGCCGGAATATTTTTTTACCGCGCCGCGCGGAATACGATTTGCACCACCTCCACGCGATTGCGCGGTTGTTTAAAGACACACGCCCCACGATGGTGTTGCATTTGGCCGCAACCGCGGGCGGCATCGGGGCCAATCGGGCGCATCCTGGAAAATTCTTCTACAATAATGCCATCATGGGCATTGAATTGATCGAGCAGGCACGGCAGTTTCAATTGTCGAAGCTTGTGGTGATCGGGACGATTTGCTGCTATCCGAAATTCACGCCGGTGCCGTTCAAGGAAGCTGATCTATGGAACGGGTATCCCGAGGAAACCAATGCGCCGTACGGCATCGCCAAAAAGGCCCTGCTCGTGCAGTGCATGGCCTATCGCCAAGAGTATGGACTGAACGCGATTTATCTGCTGCCGGTCAACCTGTACGGTCCCGGCGACAATTTCGACCCTGATTCTTCGCACGTCATCCCAGCGATCATTAAAAAATGTATCGACGCCCGTGAGCGCGGCGATGCGTTTGTCGAATGCTGGGGGGATGGTACCGCCACGCGGGAGTTCATGTACGTCGAGGACGCTGCTGAAGGAATCCTGCGGGCGGCGGAACATTACAACAAACCGGAGCCGGTCAATCTGGGCACCGGACAGGAGATTTCTGTAAGGAAACTGGTGCGGATCATCGCACAATTGACGCACTTCAAAGGCGAAATCCGCTGGGACACCTCCAAGCCAAATGGGCAGCCGCACCGCTGTCTGAACGTGGAGAGAGCGGCCGGTGAATTCGGTTTTCGGGCGACGACGACGCTTGAAGAAGGGTTGTGCAAAACGATCGCCGATTACGAACAGCGGAGCGCCAAGATCGGGAATAGCGGCAATCGCTCGATGTCACCGGCATGTGAGTAGGCCGGAGTTTCCGCCGATTTATGATCACACAGCAACTGATGGAAATCCTGGTGTGTCCCGCCTGCAAATCGAGGTTGGCACAAACACAAGACAGGCTGACTTGCGAGAACGGCCAATGCGGCCTGCGTTTTCCCATCCGCGACGAGACCCCCGTGATGCTTATTGACGAGGCGGAGCGACCCACAGGCCGAGGCCGCTGCTGAAAGGGGACACTGTTTCATGCCGTTTCGCCGGCATAATTAAATGCTCAAGTATTTGCTCGTCTTCGCTGGAGGGTTGCTTTTCTCCCTTCTATTGACGCCACTGGTGCGGAAGCTGGCGATTTTTCTTGGCGCAGTGGATGTGCCCAATGCCCGCAAGGTGCATCAGCGACCGATCCCTCGGATGGGTGGGCTGGCAGTGTTCGCTGCGTTCCACGTGACCGTGCTTCTTGGCCTGTACGTCTTTCGCCTCGGCCACTACCCCGCGCCGCTGATCAACGAACAATGGTGGAAAGGCTTCCTGCCTGTGTCTGCAATCATCGTCGTGCTCGGTGTGTGCGATGACATCTGCTCGCTGGGCGCGCGATTCAAGTTCCTGATCCAGCTAATGGCGGCGCTCGTGGCGACCCGGTTCGGGTTCGTGATTGACCACGTGGCCCTGCCCTGGGGAACGTCCATTGAACTTGGGCTGTTGAGCATCCCCGTCACCATGCTGTGGATCGTTGGGGTGACCAACGCGTTCAACCTGATTGATGGACTCGACGGTCTGGCGGCGGGGATCGGTGTGCTCTCTTCGCTCACCCTGGCGGCGATCGCGCTGCTCAATCAACAAGTCGAACTGGCGCTGCTCTGCTCGGTCCTGGCGGGCGCGCTCGCTGGATTTCTGCGGTACAATTTTCATCCGGCCTCCATCTTCATGGGCGATGCGGGGAGCCTGTTCGTCGGGTTCACGCTGGCGGTGTTGAGCATCAAGACGTCCCACAAAAGCAGCGCAGCGGTGTCGGTGTTGATCCCGATTCTGGCGTTCGGGCTGCCGATCATGGACACGCTGCTGGCGATGGCGCGCCGCTTTCTGCGGGCAATGCACGTCATCGAGCAGACGCGGGGCAGCACGTATCGGCTGTTCTTCCGGGGTGGACAGAGCATGTTCGAGGCGGACCGCGACCATATTCACCATCGGTTGATGCAGTTGGGGATCACGCACAAGAACTGTGTGATCGTTCTCTACGGCATCTGCACGACGCTGGGCGGTATCGCGTTCCTGCTCGCCTCAGTCCGCAATCTCAACGTCGGCCTGATTCTGCTGGCGATGGGCGTGGCCACGGTCTATGCGGTGCAGAAGCTGCGCTACCAGGAGCTGCAGTGGCTTCGCAACGGAACCCTGCTGCCGCTCTCGAAACTCCCGCTGCTGGGCTACCAGATGTTCCAAATCCTGATTGACTTGGCGCTCATCTCGTTGGCCTACTACGTGACGTACTGGATCCACTTCGAAGGACGTTTCGAAGGTCCAGTGAAAATCTGCTTTATCGAGACGCTCCCGGTGGTGTTGCTCACCAAAGTGCTCGTCTTCTATTTCACCGGCTTCTATCGCATCAAATGGGAGCATGCGGGTCTGCCGGACCTCTTGCGTGGAATGCGTTCGACGCTGCTTGGCTGCCTGGTGGTGGGCGGAGTCCTGCGTTGCCTGCCACTCAAGCATTGCCCCCAGGCCGTCTTGATCATGGATTTCTACGTGATGAGTTCGCTGTTGCTTGGGATTCGTTTTTCCGTCCGCCTGCTGGCCTACTATGCGCGCTCCAATCCCGAACACAAGCGGAAGGTCTTGATCTACGGCGCCGACCGCAACGGGAGTCTCCTGATGCACGAACTCCTCACGAATCAGAAACTTTCGTTGACCCCGGTTGGCTTTATTGACGATGACCCGGGCAAGCAACAAAAGATGTTCCACGGCTATCCCATCCTCAGTTCGTTCCAAGTCCTCGGTGAAAAGATGCGGAGTCTGGGCGCGGAAGAACTGATCCTGGCGACGCCCGACATTAACTCCGAACGCTTGCGGGACATCCTGGAATGCTGCCGACATGGCGGGATCACGACCCGAAGATTCCAGGTTTCGCTGGAGGAGGTTCCGCAGGCCTGCCTGCCGCGACGCCCGGCTCTGCGGCGCAGGCAGGTGTGAGCGGAAAATTTCTCAGCGCAGGAAGGGCGCCTGTCTGCCTCGGCGTCACAGGCAGGCGCTTGGAGCCTTTGTCCGTGTGGAATACCCCCTCGGACGACTGATTTGAGCATCGGGAAGCGTCCCGGTAACGGAGCGCGGAATGTATTCCGCTTCAACTTG